>JALLOG010000240.1 GCA_027717645.1 Desulfobacterota bacterium AH_259_B03_O07 | reverse complement strand
AGTTATGACGCACCCAAGGTCAGCGAGGTTCGTAAAGGTATCCCCATTACAGTCCCCATTGCCGGGTGCTGGAGTACCTCTGAATGCATTAATTATTACGCCCAAGTCAGCTAAGTTTACAAAACCGTCCGCATTTGCATCTCCTGGTTCAAACACATCTCCCCCAGGTGGGGGTGGAATTGTACCGTTTCCCTGCAATAACAGTATCCAGACAGCGCCACTCCTGTCGCCACCATCATTGTCTCCAACCGCTCCTACTGCAAGGTCTGTGACACCGTCACCGTCAAGGTCACCCATACTGGCCACTGAGGTGCCAAAGAAATCCAAATCAACAAGGGCTCCGCCAAAGCCTCCTGCGGTATCTGATATCTTTTGTTCTGACTTTACCGTTCCATTGGCATTCAAGAACAGTATCCAGACAGTGCCTCTGCCAGTTGGCGCTCCTACTGCAAGGTCTGTGACACCGTCACCGTCAAGGTCGCCGATACTGGCTACTGAGAAGCCAAATAAAGCACTATCATCAAGGACTCCGCCAAAGCCTCCTGCGGTATCTGATATCTTTTGTTCTAACTTTACCGTTCCACTGGCATTCAAGAACAGTATCCATACAGCGCCTCTATTTGATAAGGAGGGATTTACGGGATGTGAGCCTCCGTCATCGTCTAGCGCCACTCCTACTGCAAGGTCTGTGACACCGTCACCGTCAAGGTCGCCGATACTGGCCACTGAGGACCCAAAATTGATCGAGCCCCTGACATCAAGGGCTCCGCCAAAGCCTCCCGCGGTATCTGATATCTTTTGTTCTAACTTTACCGTTCCATCGGAATTCAATAACAGTATCCATACAGCGCCCATATCAACAAAAAGTAAGCCCTCGTTGTTGTCATCGTCACCTGGCGCTCCTACTGCAAGGTCTGTGACACCGTCACCGTCAAGGTCCCCTATACTGGCCACTGAGGTACCAAATTCATCACCATCATCAAGGGTTCCGCCAAAGCCTCCTGCGGTATCTGATGCCTTTTGTTCTGACTTTACCGTTCCATCGGCATTCAAGAACAGTATCCATACAGCGCCTCTGTTAAAGCTGCCGTCATCGTCACCTGGCGCTCCTACTGCAAGGTCTGTGACACCGTCACCGTCAAGGTCCCCTATACTGGCCACTGAGGTACCAAATTCATCACCATCATCAAGGGTTCCGCCAAAGCCTCCTGCGGTATCTGATGCCTTTTGTTCTGACTTTACCGTTCCATCGGCATTCAAGAACAGTATCCATACAGCGCCTCTGTTAAAGCTGCCGTCATCGTCACCTGGCGCTCCTACTGCAAGGTCTGTGACACCGTCACCGTCAAGGTCCCCGATACTGGCCACTGAGAAGCCAAAATCATCCCCGTCAACAAGGGTTCCGCCGAAGCCTCCTGCGGTAGCTGATATCTTTTGTTCGGAGTCAACCGTTCCGTCAGACGTTTGTGCCTCCGCCCACATAGATGTTATCAACGACATAAATGATACAGCCACCAATAAAAAACTTATCTTGACTACTTTCATATTATAAATATTTGTTAACCTCATTACGGATTTTATTTTCTTTAGGATAGCTTTTCTTGCCGATTCGATATGGCTTACGTAGCCTATTATCACAGCAAAAAACTAGCTTGCTATACAAAGCTAGACTTCAGAAATTTCCGCAGTGAAGCTAGCATTGGTTAATTCTAGGTAATGCTGTAATCCACCTGACATTATTTCATTAGGTTGAAATTGAATTAATTTAGGTTCCAAACTCATCTGAAGCCTCTCATAAACATTGTGTTGTATGATAAGAGAAACAATTCCGACTAAGGCGCCACCAAAACCGTAACCCCCACCCACAGATTTCTCCCTTTCCACAGAAACAATAAACTCCTCATCCGCTTCATCAAAGTGTACTCATTCGGTACGATAGTGACATTTTAATCACTTTTCTATTTGTCTTTCCCAACCCGTATCAGAACCACTGAACATAGGCTGAGGAGGGTATACGGAATCACGTTTTTCTATTGTCTTGACTAGTCCGCTCGTACTTAATCCTAATGTTCCTTCCGCGAATATAAAACCTAGAGGAACTGTAGCATCTGCACTGGCAGTACCAAGTAGGTTATCGCTCTCATCGAAGAGGCTAATGGTCGCACCATTAGGAATGTCTACTAAGGCAGTTAAGGCAAAATTAAAACTTACAGAACCTACTGGTGGGTTAAAAATCAGCGTCAGCAATCCTGTTGCATCACCCTCTATAATAGGTGGCGTTATGAGGGGTGTATCTTCAGGGCCAGTGCTAAGGCCAACAGCGGCGTCAGTAGAGGGAATTCCCTCTACAGTGAAGAAAAAAGTTACTCCTTGAACAATTTTACCATCAATAGGACCTGGTGGAAAAAATTCAGGTTCATCAAATGTTAGAACAGGATTAAATATCAGGTTATCAAGGGCAAATCTTTCGCCAAGTGTATCAGATGAGAAGGTTATTTCGGCCATCGCAACAGTTTTGGTTGTCTCCCCAGGAGGTGGTGGCTGAGTTCCACCTCTAAACTTAGTTATGACGCACCCAAGGTCAGCGAGGTTCGTAAAGTTATCCCCATTACA
>JALLOG010000023.1 GCA_027717645.1 Desulfobacterota bacterium AH_259_B03_O07 | reverse complement strand
CCATTTGATCCAGATTATTGTGTAAAAACATCTTGACTTTTAAGACGGTATCTGAGCCTTTCGAAGTGCTCCCTCGAGATCGTAAAAATCATATATTTCGAAGACAGAATCTTTGTAATAATTACTTAGCAGTCGGGTATCCACAATCTTTATTTTTTTCTTTCTTTGTCTTGATACAAAGAAACAACCCTTCGACTTAGCTCAGGACAAGGCTGCCCAAAAACTTAGCTAAAAATCATACACTCCGACTAAAAAATTTAAATTCAACCCCAACCTGCAAATTTTTTTTACGTCTTCGTTTCTAATTTTTTTAACGCAATTTTTGGAATGCCAATTAAATTCTTTTCATTTCGAAAAGGATTAATGAATATAATCCTGAAATTGTAAAAATTGTGACCACAAATTACGTGACATCTACAGAGATGACAAAGGAGTGAATTCGAAATGATTGCATTAGGGATAGGTGTTTAATGATAATACTTCATTATTAAAACGTTAGTTTTCAGAGTCCGTATCTCTTAATCTTTTTTATAAGTCCCTGCCTTGAAAGGCCCAAAATCTCTGAGGCCTTTTGTTTATTTCCTCCCGTTTTATCTAACGCATCGTTTATCATTTTAATCTCAATTTCTTGGACTGTATCCTTGAGAAATTTGTGTTCTTTATTTACTGAAGTACCGATGGAATAATCAATTGCTTGTAATCTATTTCTTAAGTTTTCTGAAAGATTATTCTCATTGATTTCATCACTTTCTGATAGAATTACTGCCCTTTTTATTTCGTTTTCTAATTCTCTTACATTACCTGGCCAATTGTAATTCACCATATAATTCATCGTCTTTTGAGAGAAACGAGTAGGTCCTCTTCCCAGTTCACTTGTAAAATTGTCTAGAAAATGCTTTGCGAGAACAGGAATGTCTTCCTTAATTTCGTGGAGGGATGGCATCTGTACATGAACTACATTCAAGCGGTAGTAAAGATCTTCCCTGAAGTTTTCTTTTCTAATCTCATTTATTAAATCTTTATTAGTTGCGGCGATAACCCTGACATCAACGTCTATATCTTTTTTACCCCCTACTCTTCTTAGCCTACGCTCTTGAAGTACACGGAGGAGCTTGGCCTGTGCGGGAAGGCTCATATCGCCAACTTCATCAAGGAATAATGTTCCTCCATTTGCCATTTCAAATTTTCCCTCTCTGCTTTCTACTCCTGTAGCTACTCCTTTTTCTATACCAAATAGCTCGCTCTCTAGCAGGCTCTCTGGTAATGAAGCGCAGTTAATATCTATGAAAGGTTTTTCAGATCTGGAACTGTTGAAATGAATCATACGGGCAGCCAGTTCTTTTCCGGTTCCGCTTTCTCCGGTAATAAGAACATTAATCGGACTATCTGCTATCTTTTCTATTAAATTTACTACCTCCTGTATTCTTCTGCTTGATCCTATTATTTCACTAGTAAAGAACCTTCCCCTTACCTTATTCCTTAGCACAATGTTTTCCTGCTGAATCCTTGATTTTGTATTCTCCAACTCTTTTATCAATGTCGCATTTTCAATGGCTACAGCTGCATTAGAAGCAAAAATCTCTAGGGTTTCCTCATCCTTTTTCGTGAACATTTCATTCTTTTTATTAAGTGTCTGTAATACGCCGATTGGTTTGCCTTTTATATCTTTCATTGGCACACAAAGAATTGATTTTGTTTGATAGCCGGTTCTTCTATCAATTTCACGATAAAAACTCGGATATTTATAAGCATCTTTGATATTCAGAATCTTTCCGGTTGATAAGGATTCTCCAGCGATCCCAAGACTTGCGTCGAATCTAATTATTTCAGAAGTTCCTAGTGCAAGATGTGACCAAAGTTGATTTGTTTTTTCATCAAACAGAAAAAGGGTTGCCCTATCGGCATCTACAAGTTTTGCTGATTCATTAATCAGGAAATCAAGTAGAACGTTTAGGTCCCTTTCAGCATTAATCATGCGAGAAAGATTAGAGAGGGATAAGTGCTCCTTCTCAAATTTGCTTTCTTTTGATTGTTTTTCGCTTTTTACATTCATCTCATTCTAAATGCCTCGACTTATCTAAGCTAAAAAGCCCTAAGTAGATTCTTTAATCTGTTTTACTCTCTCAACTCTTCTTTTTTTTCTAGCTTCGGCCTCTTTCCAAAGTCGTTTTTCATACGGAGTTTCCGGAGTAAAACTTGGGACAGGCTTGGTTTTCCCATCCTTTCCAATGTGAACAAAGCTTAAAAAGGCCGTGCAAGTGTGCTTCTGGTCACCTGTATTTAAATCTTCTGAAAGAACTTTTATTCCTACTTCTAAAGATGTATTTCCCACATAGTTTAGACCAGCTTTAAGAATTATGATATCGCCAACTCGAATTGGTGCGTGAAAGTATAGGTTGTCAAGCGATCCTGTTACAATATCTCCCTTTACAAACCTTTTTGCAAGAATTGCTGCAGTTTCATCAATGTCCAACATGAGTTTTCCTACCGACATAAAATTTCCATAGAAGGAATCCTCAGGTAGAACGGCTTTAGTTGTTTGTAAATTGAACCTTGTAAACTCTGTTTCATCAACCAGGTTCCTTGCCATTTCGTCTCTTTTGGCTATCTCTGGGGTCCTAGAATCTTTTCTATTTTGTGCTTCAAGATGCATTAACGCTTCCTTATCATCGGCAGGAGCGATTTTATTGGGGACACTTCTAGGTATACCATCCTTATCAACTGCAACAAATGCCAGGTGAGATGTTGTGGTTAATTTCATTTCACCTGTTTCAGTGTTTTCGGATTGCACATGAACTCCTAATTCTAGTGAGCTGTTTCCTATGAATTCAATCCAGCTATCCAATACAACTATTTCTCCAATCCTAACAGGGTTAAAAAAATCAATACTATCAGTTGTTCCCAAAACGGTTATTCCCTTTGCTATCCTAGATGAGGTTATACTTGCCGCTAACATTATCCAGTCCATGACTCTTCCACCATGCAAAGTACCTAAGTTGTTTGCATGCTCAGGAAAAACAAACTGAATCATTTGATTCCTTGTTTCTTTTATTGAAGGCATTTTATTAAAAATTATGTCAACAAATAAAGAACTATTGTTAACAGTTATTAAAAGGCTTCATTTAAACGATTTATCTGCTCTTTTGATAATCTCCATCCGGAGGCTTGGCAGTTCTCAGTTGTTCTTTTTACATTGTCAGATTTGGGGATCGCTATGACATATGAGTGAGAAGTACACCAATTTAGCGCTACTTGAGCCATAGTCTTCTTTGTTTCTTTTGCAATTTCGTCTAATACATTCAATTTCCTTCTTTTGAGAAAATGTGAACCCGATGCTAGATTTCCATTATCCAATGGTGTATAGGCCATTATTGTGATTTTATTCTCCTGGCAGTATGGTAGCAAATCATACTCTATCTCCCTGCTGTTGAGGTTGTAGAGAACCTGATTAGATACAATTTGATAATTTCTCAGATACGATTGGGCTTCCATCATTTCCTCCACGGAAAAGTTGCTGACCCCTATATATTTCATCACGCCATTATCTGCCAGTTTTTCCAATGCTCTCATAGTATCCTTTATTGGGAAATGTGGGTTTGGCCAATGAATCAGATAGAGGTCAATATAATCGGTTTCCAGTTGCATGAGGCTGCCCTCGGCAGCTCTCAGAACACCGTCATAATCCAGGTGCCTTCCAGATACTTTAGTGGCTATAAAAACCCGGTCTCGAATCCCCTTAATTGCCTTGCCTACTATGTCTTCAGTATAATAACCTTCAGCGGTGTCGATGAGTGTGGCACCGAGTTCAATTCCCCTTTTAAGTGGTGCGACTCCTCCGTTATAGCTCCAGGTGCCGAGTCCAATCTCGGGCACCATCACATCCGTATTCCCTAGTGGTTTTAATTCCATGTCGAGACTCTCCTAGAAAATGAGTAACATCGTAAATATTTTGTTTCCATTACGTCATTCTATAAAGTATATCAAGTCTCTTGGCTAATTCTTTTAATCGCCCATCGGTTGTCCATAGTGGCGTATTTGTCATTTTTGCTGATGCCAGCAAATGCACATCTACAATTCCAATTCCCAATCCCATTAGGCGCTTCTCTTCAATGAAATACAGTATTTCATCGTTACTGACAGTATTCACGCTAGGAAGTGCGTGAAGTAATAAGACAATTTCGCGTCTCTTCTTAAGATTGCCGCAGGCCAGCTCACCTATAACGAAAGGGTGGCAGGCAACGTGTCCCCCGATGAGTAGCTCCTTGAGATGTGCGTTGCCCTTTCGGAAATGATCTATCCATATAGAAGTATCAACGAGGATCATGTTTAACGTCTGTTAGCTCTTTCTCTTCTTCGTGGGGCAGTTCGAATCAATTTTTCAGTGCCGCCCAAGCGAGCGAGTCTTTTTCCGCTCTCTATAACAATTAATGCTTCTAATCCGGCCTTCACGAGAGAGGTTTTTTCGGTTATGCCTGAAAGATCGGACGCTCTTTTTAAAAGATTGTCGTCAATGTTTAATGTTGTTCTCATATGTACTAATATGCATGATTAATGCATATGATTCAAGTAGGACGAGAAGTTACTTGAAGTGAGCCTACCTTTAACTTGCTACAGGGTTTCCACTGGCATTGCTGCAGATGTTGTATATTTCGGGGACGAGATTTTTACAAATTCATTAATAGATTTATTTTCATTAGTCCTTTTCATTTTGAAAAGGACTTGAACGGCATTCCAAAAATTGCGTTAAGAAAATTATTAATGAAGACGTTAAAAAAAATTTGCGGGTTGGGGTTGATTCAAATTTTTTAGTCGGAGTTTATCATTTTTAGCAAATTTTTGGGTAGCCTTGATTTTTGCTTCTTTGTATCAAGACAAAGAAGTTAGAAAGGAAAAAGCTGTCAGACACAATTTTTATGTGTGATATTCCGCTGCGCAATTTTCATTCCCTCGAATTACCCGATCAAGCCTGCACTCGAATGCATTGATCGGGTGACATTCGAGTACAGTATTTAGCGGGAATCCACTCCCTCGCTGTAATTTCATATTTTGTCGCGGTTGTTGACCTAAAGCGACATTCTTAAGTATACTCCTATACAAACGAAAGGGTGATGGGTGTTCGCATAACCCCAGATATTGGGGTGTTTATACGAACTTTAGTTCGTATAATTATTAGTTAGCCCTTTGAATCATGGACAGAATTCCGCCATTCAATGCCCAGAAGCTCGAAGCAGCATGCAAGATCCTAGCTGACACTGACCGTGGACTTACAGGCTCGGAGATCGGGTATCTTCTTCAAGATTGTCGTATTAGTGAGGTATCGCCAGGAATGACGAAATGGAAAAGGTTGTTCAATGCGCTTGTAGAAGCACAGAACAAGCATCAAGTTGGCAACCATCTAATTATGTTTATCAATCGCGCGCTTGACCCAGTTAGCTACGCACAAGACAAGGAAAAATTCTCTTGGCGCAGAAGTGAGTTAAATGTGGTGCTGTCATTTTCTGGGTTCAGTGTCAGGGAAGACGGTAAAGTTATTCGCACACCAAAAGAAACCATGCTCAAGGGTGCGCGAGCCCGGGCTGGAGCGCTTAAATCAGCACTTGAAGATAGAAATGCACATTCTGAGGTATTCAAATACTGCCGTGCTGAGCTCGTTGATGAAAATTATTTCCACGCTGTTCTTGAATCAATAAAAGGGGTTGCTCAACGGATGCGAGATCTCTCAGGGCTTACAACGGATGGAGCGGAGTTAGTAAATTCTGCATTTTCCGTAAAAACACCAGTGCTAGCTATTAACTCACTAACAACAGAAACTGAAATAAGCGAACAAAAAGGCTTCAGTAATATCTTGGTTGGACTGTTTGGAGCGGTGAGAAACCCAACTGCGCACGCACCAAAAATATCATGGCCAATGACGGAGCAGGATGCTTTAGATGTTATGTCGTTAATTTCATTTATTCATAGGAAGCTAGATGGTACAACCAAGGTCTGAATCTCGTTCACGCAAAAGGGCTAACAAAACCGTCCATCCGACCCAAAAACCGCTGCGCGGTTTTCAGTCGGCTGATGCCGGGCGTTAGGGAGTTATTGAGGACTTAAACTTATTTAATCGAGTATTCGATTGTTACCAGCGCTTAAATGCTTTTCTCAATCGTAGTGGTGTCGTATCTACCGTGGTCGGAAATCAGAATACGTATAGTAACAAACCGTTCTCATTTGCCCTGACTTTTCCTTTAAGTAAAACATTGTCCTTTGGATTCTTCTCTATATTTGTGATTTTCTCTTCCGAGCCGACTACTGAATATACTTCACCATCTTTTGTTTTTAATACATGAGAATGTGGTTCCAATTCATGACATGGATAAGATGCTAAAATCGGTTTGAGGGTACTCTTTTTAATTTTACTTGTTTTATAATATGGCAGCAGGCAAAAAATATCACCCACTATATCCCTGGTCTCAGACTCTGGAGGCTCTACTTCATCTGATTTGGTTGAATCAATGATCCAGGCTCTTTGATGTCCTTTAATTTGCCCATCTATCTTAAAGTTTTCTTTTTCTGTTGATTTAGATTTTCTGAGATCCTCCTTTGATCCGATCATTGTGTAGGTTTTACCGTCGTTCCCCATCAACATTAATACCCCTTTACAATCTTCAACTTGGTGATCAACTTTAATATTTCCGTCTTCAGCGTTTTCAACACATACGATTTGACCCTCCGTGTCTTGTTTCTCCTTTTGTTCGCAAAGGGCGTTACTACTGATTAAGATTGCTAAAACAAATAATGAAAATGATGAAATAAGAGCATTAAATTCTTTCATCTTTTTCCTCCTTGATAGAATTTTCTATCAAATTATACAAAATCAGTAGTTATTTGATATATTCTTCTTAATACTAAATCCTTTGTCGAGACTTTACAATTGTAGTTATATGATTTTTCTATTCATCTCCCTATTCTGCTTAAATTTAAAACATTGTCATCTTCCTGACATGTACATACATAAGATTTTACAATCAGAATTATTATCGAATAAATATACAAATTGAAAGAGGTCGAATGCCTTATTAATCTTAAATTAATATAATTTGTATTTCCTGTTTGAATTTATTCGGGCTTGGTCTGGAGGAGGCATAATCTTTGAAATAATTGTTCAGTCGGTAAGATGCTTAATATAAAAGAATGTGTCTATTTTTTCTAAAAGGGGGTGCAATAAATGGCAATCGATGACATGCTTGTTGGACATTGGCTTCATACCGATTCAATGAGTTCTGATCAGGTAACTATGGTTACTGACACTCATTACATCTTAGGACAGGATGGGCGTTTTGAGTATTATACAAAAACCCAAGATAGCTTTGGTAGTGGGGGTGATGGTCCATATTATGGAAATTGGCAAGCCGAAAATGGACGATTGAGTATACAGTTTGATCATGGCGACACTATAAATACACCTTACCAAGTAGAACCCGATAAATTATTCCTTCCTGAGGAAAGTCATTATCGTCTTTGGTATAGGGTTTGATGATTATCTATATCTGTAGACGATAAAATAGAAATTAACATTTTGTCTTATAAATTAATTGGTGAGGCAGTTTTATGTAGGCTTGTTCGAATTAGAAAGTTAGCTTGCTCATTAGATCATCTCAAAAAAGACTTGGATAATATACTACTCACACTCAATATTCTTGATTGCATTTGAACCTGATATAAGTATATTGCTAAAATAAGTTACCTTGCATTCTGTTATATTATTGGGGAGTTTTCGCGATAGTAAAATATTTGTAGAGTAGTAGTTGCAAGATAGCCAAATTCCGGAGGGGTAGGGTTTATTGAAAGTCCATACTATTTGCTCTTCAAAGATACTCTCAGTTTTGTAATTATAGAAAATAGCAGCGTTCATTTCTGGAGGGCCATCATAAAAAGTTATACCTGATAAATTATGCTTGACGTCTTTGTATGTAACTTGCCACTTCGTTGGTGGCTTTTCGATCTGTTGTTTTACACTAACAGTTGATGGACAATAGACTTCATCTCCCAAAACCAACGAAGAGCAAAAAATATAGGCCAATAATAAATACACGTAAAATGTTAAACCTGAAGTATTATTTATCATTCCTATTCCATTATAGCCTTTTAATCTCATTATTTGATATTTATTTTTAACTTTAGCATCCTGCAATAGGGATGTTGAATCATAACGTTTCTAATATAATTGTAATGCTAATCGAGGTTTTTTCCTCGACTGGATTTAATCACCCATAAATTAGGAATTCAATGTAATATCCTAAGGTGTTAACCTTCATGGTAAAATATGGGTTTGATCTATAGCATTTGTGCAATGAATAACTAAATATATCAGTTTTGGATTGAGGTTAAAAATCTTTGAGTAGAAAGAAAACACTTACTTCTTTAATACTAAAATACAAGTATTCAATTATTGTAGGACTGGTATCCCTTTCAATCGTGGATTTAGCATTCCTTTGCATTCCCTTAATAATAGAAAGGGTTATTGATATTCTTACCCTTAAGAGTCCATCTCTCAAAGATATAAATAAATACGCCCTTTATCTGCTTGGCTTGGCTCTAATAATGTCCATTTTCCGGTTTATTTGGAGATATTTCTTGATGGGGGCTGCTAGAAGAATAGAGTTCACGCTAAGAAATGAGTTTTTTTCTCATCTTCAGGGTCTTCATTTTGATTTTTTTTCCAAGAGAAAGACCGGTGACCTAATGGCGCATACAGTAAATGATATAGAGACTATTCGAATGGCCTGTGGTTTGGGAGTACTTATAGCTTACGATGGGATATTCCTACTTGTTTTTATCGTTGCTGCGATGATATATGTGTCACCGTTGTTGGCACTTTATGCCTTTATTCCCTTTCCAATACTTATGTTGGTTATTTTAAAATTTGGAAGCATGATAGAAGAGCGTTTTGAAAAAGTGCAAGCATCGTTTTCTGATCTTACTGAGAATGCAAGGGAGATTATTTCAGGAATAAAAGTAGTAAAGGCGTTTGTTAGAGAAGATGATGAGGTAAGGGACTTTGGAACTGTCAGCACTCAATATTTAAATAAAAATTTACACCTTATAAAAATCTGGGGTGTATATGAACCCTTGATCGCATTTATCGCAGCTATAGCTATCGTTATATTTCTCTGGGTTGGTGGAAGAAGCACTATTGAGATGGATATAACACTGGGTGGTTTTGCTGCCATCTTGATTTATCTCACTATGCTTGCTTGGCCTATGATGGCGATGGGTTGGGCTGTGGATATTATAAAGCGTGGCAATGCCTCTATTAACAGAATAAATGATGTTCTTCGCATCGAGCCTATGACCACCGATCCTACTGATGCGGTTGAAGTTGACATAGAGGGCGATATTGAGTTTAAGAATGTTGAATTCTCATATAATGGAAACAGGGTTTTAAAGGGCGTTAGTTTATGGATACCAAAGGGAACCGCTTTCGGAATTACAGGTGGGACGGCGTCCGGAAAAACTACGCTTATTGAGCTTTTAATGAGGGTAATTGATATTCCAGAAAATCAAATATTTGTCGATGGACTAGATGTAAGAAAATTAAAAAGAGAGAGTTTGAGGAAAGGTATAGTATTTATACCACAAGAGACTACCATCTTTAGTGGAACCATTAAAGATAACATTTCCTTTATGAATCCCGACTTGGCCGATAGCGATATTAAAGAAGCCTCTAGACTCGCCGGGATTTATGATGAAATAATGGAATTTCCCGGTGAGTTTAATGCTAGAGTTGGTGAAAGGGGACTTAGTCTTTCAGGAGGGCAAAGGCAGAGATTAGCGCTTGCCAGGGCAATCCTTTTAGAACCTCGGGTATTAATACTTGACGATGTTTTTTCCTCCCTTGATTTAAAAACAGAAAATTTAGTACTAAAGAATCTAGGAGCGATAATGAATGGAAAGACTCTGATTGTTATTTCGAGCAGGGTTCCCTCAATCAGCGGCTTTGACAGGATTGCAGTATTTGAGAAAGGGAGGGTGGTCGAGATAGGAAACCATGAAGAACTTATGGCAAAACAAGGTATTTACGAGAGTTTGTATAGGGTCCAGACAATACAATGAAAGTTTAATATCGTTTACCCCTATGACGGAGAATAGAATTGTAGATTACTGAGCCCCCACCTTAGGGGGGATGTCAGGATGGGGGGTAAAAAGAAGGGGGAAGAAGGTTCAATTTAACTGACTGGAGAAATAACCTTGGCATTAATGAAGCAGGAAGAGGAAAAGAGAGGAAAAGCAACATACGACATAAAGGTCGTAAAGTGGCTATTTTACTTTGCACAGCCGTATAGGCGATTTTTTGCTTTCTCATTGGTATTTATGATCATCGCCGCCGGGCTTGAACTTCTTGTTCCTTATGTAACAAAGATCGCAGTCGATAGTTACATTTTCCCGTCTTGGAGGGAAGCAACGTTCTCGGATGAGGAAAAGGATAGGAGATTTGAAAAGCAGCTTAAAGAAAAATACCCATCTTCAATAATTGAATTAAATAAAGACAAGTACTTAATCGATCTCTCTGCTGTGAGTTCAGAAGAAAAGCATAACCTTGAGAGGCTTGGGATGGTCTCGGAAGAAAGATACTTAGTAGTAGATCCATCGAGGGTTGATACGCAAAGGATGAGCAAAATAGACGAAATAGTCAACACTCATCCCGATGTGATTAAACCGCTTGGTAAATTATTGGTTGCGAGCTATTCATCACTTCACGCATTGAGCGATTCTGAGCTCCGTATTTTGAGGAGTGAAGAAATTAAGGGCGTAACACGGCTCGCACTACTCCTTTTGCTAAGTCTTTTTGGCGTTTTCTTTTTCAGTACGTTATACACCTACTTTCTTAATTACTCGGGACAAAAGATAATGCATCGCATCAGGGTAGGTGTATTCTCCCATATTCTATCTCTTCCACAGACCTTCTTTGATAAAAACCCCGTAGGCAGGCTATCGACTCGCGTTACGAATGATGTAAATGCCATAAACGAAATGTATACCTCAGTTCTAGTTCAGTTTCTTAAAGATGTTTTAGTAATTTCTGGTGTACTTGTTTTGATGTTTTATATGAATAGGAATCTCACGATCTTTATTCTCGCTCTTACCATTATTGTCGGAATTGTAGCTGCGCTTTTTAGAATGAGGCTAAAGACTGTTTATCGAAACGTTAGAAAGACAGTGGCTCAGCTAAATGCATTTGTTCAAGAAAGTGTCAGGGGAATTGTGCTAATTAAACTGTATGGAAGAGAGGGAAAAAACTTTGAAAGATTTAATGATGTAAATAGGGAAAATTATAAGGCAAATATGGATCAGCTTTGGGCATTTGCTACATTCAGACCCATTATCGAATTTGTTGGTGTGTTTGCTGTAGCTCTAATACTCTGGTACGGGGGTCTCAGTGTTATGAGGCTAGACCTCACTCTTGGTGCACTTATCGCCTATCTTTACTACGTTAGGATGCTTTTTAGGCCAATCCTCGAATTGGCTGAAAGGTACAACATATTTCAATCTGCTATAGCTGCATCAGAAAATCTTTATGATCTATCAAACATTGAGCCTGAGGAAAGAGATAAAGGAAGGAAGCAAGAAAAAGTATATGGGATGCTTGAGTTTAGGAATGTCTGGTTCGCATATAATGAAGGTGAATGGGTTTTGAAGGACGTTTCTTTCAAGGTAGACACTGGGGAGACTGTTGCACTGGTTGGTCTTACAGGATCAGGAAAGACTACTATAGTTAATCTGATTCTTAGATTTTATGACGTTCAGAAAGGACAAATCCTTTTTGATGGTGTAGATATAAGAGAGGATAGTCCAGAGTTTTTAAGGGCTAATATATCTACCGTTTTCCAGGATCTATTTCTCTTTGGGAAGAATATGGCCGATGGTCATTCGGGAAACGGAGATGAATTTGCAAGGGCTACGGGGATTGATGATCTTGTAGAAAGTGATGGAAGTTTTATTTCTTCCGGAGAGAAACAGCTCGTGTCAATCGGTCAAGCTTTTAATAAAGATGTTAATTTTTTAATACTTGATGAAGCCACATCTCATATAGATGCTCAGATGGAAACAAAGGTACGAGATGAAATTAAAAAAGAATCAAAGAATCGTACTACTTTAGTTATTGCGCACAGGCTGGCGAATGTCAGAGGAGCGGATAAGATAATCGTCATTCATAAAGGTGAAATTTATGAGGTTGGTACACACAATGAGTTATTAGAGAAGGAAGGCATTTATTATAATCTTTATCAACTTCAAAACCAGATCCAACGATTTTCCGCTTCCACGGATTAGGTTATGACCCAAATGGTCTTCTCTTAATAGGGTGTAAATGTTTTGGATCGGCGGTATAATTCAACTCTACCTTTAATCCCGTTCTATTAAAGGAGATATAGGATTTTCACTTCCCTAATATTAGGGGAAAGCCTTTCCTGTGCCTGACGAAGGGGTCAGGATGGGGGGTAAAGAATTAATGCTCGTAAAATTTAAACCTCTTCCAACGCTACAAGAAGAAGCTGTACGTTTTTTAAAGCAGAGTGAAAGCACAACTGAAGGGGATATTAATTTTATTGTCTCCCCGTATCGAGTATGTCCATTAGGTGCTCATGTCGATCATCAAGGTGGACCTGTGTTGGGTATGACTATCGATGCATATACGATACTAGCATTCGAAGCACTAAGTGTACCTAAGGTTCGGTTATATAGTTTGAATTTCCCAGCTGTTGTTGAGTTTGATCTGAACAAGATTGGTCCCGCAGATATGAGAGATTGGGGCAGGTACGCTAAGGGGGCTGCTAAGGTTTTGGGGAGTGTAAAACATCTTAGTTATGGCTTTATAGGGGTAGTTAATGGAAGCCTACCATCAGCCGGTCTGAGTTCATCGGCTTCAGTCGGATTGGCTTATCTCTTTGCCCTCGGAAAGATAAATGACCTAGATTTTTCAGCAGATGAATTTATCCGATTGGACCGTAGGCTCGAAAATCACTACCTTGGACTCCAAAACGGCATCCTTGATCAAGCCACAATAATTAATGGAAGGAAAGATCATTTACTCTATATTAATACTATTACAGCAGAAATAGATTCTTTTAAAAAACCAATTGATGCTGGCGAATTTAGAATAATTGTAGCTCATTCTGGATTTACGAGGGATCTAACCTCAAGTCGTTTCAATACTCGTGTTGAAGAGTGTAGCAAAGCATCAAAACTTTTAGGTGAGATGGCAGGAATTGATTCGGTAAACATTCTTTCAGACATACCCGAGGACCAATATCATTCTTATCGTAACGCATTACCTGAGAATCTGAGGAGGAGAGCCGACCATTTTTTTTCAGAGGTTAAATGTGTAAACGAAGGTATTAGATATTGGCAGGAGGGAGATTGGGCAAATTTTGGTGATTTGATTAATGAATCATGTAAGAGCTCAATAGAGAATTACGAGAGTGGGAGTCCACCACTTAATTCCTTGCAAGAAATTTTCAGTAAAACAGAAGGTGTTCATGGCAGTCGTTTTAGTGGAGGTGGATATGGGGGTTGTGTCATTGGTTTTGTGAATCCCGATTTTAGTGATGACGATGCACAGCAAATTATGGATAAATATTTAAACTCCTTTACTGAAGCAAAAGGACTTGCGTCTATTTATAACGTAAATTCAGAAGATGGAATCAGGTTTCTATGATAGCTATATTGCTGTGTGCAGGCTTTGCCACTCGAATGTATCCAATTACAAAAAACTATCCTAAGCCCTTGCTGGAAGTTGGTGGCAGACCTATGCTTGACTATTTAATGGATCAATTAGTGGAAATTCCCAGGTTGGATTCTTTACATATTGTGACAAATGAAATTTTTTATTCTTATTTTCGTGAGTGGGAAAAAAGATGGAACAAAATCGCTAGTGATAATAGAATTAAACTATATCTTCACAATGATGGGGCTACTAAAAACGAAAACCGTCTCGGAGCTATCAAAGATTTGGCCTTTGTCATTAATTTACTGAAAAGAATACGCCCGACGATTGTTACTGCAGGGGATAACATCTATCGTTTTTTGCTTGAGCCGATAATTCAAGAATTTATAGAATCTAAAAAGAATATTGTGTTGGCACTTACCGAAACTGATCATTCAAGGAAAAAGAAAAAGGGCATTCTTGAGCTTGGACCAGATAATAAGGTGCTGAAATTTCATGAGAAGCCCGAAAATGTAAGATCAAATTGGGCATGTCCGCCGATATATTTGTTACAACCTTCTGCGCTTACCCACGTCAATGAATACATGGAAAGAAATGATATTATTGATGCGCCTGGAAATTTTATAGCGTATTTAGTGGACAGGGAGCCTGTTTATGCCGTAAAAGTAGATGGTAAGAGACTAGACATCGGTACCATTAAATCCTATGAGGAGGCAAAGGAAATACTGAGTAAAGAACCTGTGATTTTAGAATAAAAAATATTCAACCTCTCATTACTTCCGTTATACAAGAAAGATAAAAGTAAAATCTCCTTTCGACGAACTCAGGACGGGCTCTTAAAAAAGGAGGAACTCTTACCTCTTCTAGCGGGAAGAATGAAACTCCCTGCAGCAAGCTGCAGGGTATCAAAATATAAACTGAGAGTCTCAGCTGTCATTGCTGTTAATGTTAAATATTTCGAGGACAAAATTTAGCAATATTTATTCAAACTAAATTGAACTTTTATTTTTTTTCTTTGTCTTGATACAAAGAAACAAAAATCAAGGGCTGACAAAAAATTAGGATTTATTAAATCAATTCCTACAGCTAAAAATCTTTAATTCTACCCCAACCCTAAATCTTTTTTTAACGCTTCCGGAATTGATTTTGGCAATTTTTTGAATGCCCAATTAAAATCGAAAAGACCGTCCCTGAAATATCTAAGATCTACAATTGCGAGGAGCAAAGCGACGAAGCAAACTCTATTAGATTCCTCACTAGATTCGGAATGACACTTTGTGTCAGATTGCTTCGCGGAGTTTATACTGAACGGAGTGAATGACAGGCGAGAGGAAACCCTGTAGCAAGCTACAGGGAATTCGCTAATTAAAGGCGGGGATAAAACAAATCTTTGAATGTCACCAACACACTTATTCAACCTAAAAAAGATTGAATGTCATTTTTAATAGATTTAAACTCCTTATCGTAATACTCAACATAGTGCGCGATTTTTTTTGCACCCAATTTCCCTAAAAACATAAAATGATTTCCAGGCATCGATTGATGCAACCTGTTAGGCAAATCATTTGCATAGTCAACCAAACCTTTAAACCTTTTTTTTGAAATTTTCTTCGTATTTTTGCAGGAACAATCTGTTATAATAATGGTTAGTACTAAATAATACGGGTAAACTAGTGTTCATTAACAAAGGAGGTTAATAAAATTGAAATGCGCATTGATACTTACTTTAGTATTAAGTATTTTGAGCAGCACAGGCTGTGATCTAGATAATAATATTCCCGAATCTGGATCTCTAGGTTCTAAGATTACTCTGGAGGATGCTAAGGCGCAGGTATACAGTTTAAGATCGCCCCTATATGAAATGCAAGTCTCAATAAGAAATGATGTAGGTGGTAATGAAGAAAATATTCTTGATAATCTCGATGAGATGGCCGCTGATTTTTTAGACTGCCAGTTTGCCCTCGGGGCGGAAAGTGGCTTTCAGGATTTTATCATCCAAAATGGGGACACAATTACTCCCCTCTCTGATCTCTTGGTGTTTGTGGTTCCTTTTACATTTAGGTGTGATGCAGTGGATCGAAATCAATGTGCAGGGGCATACTTTTTTGGAGCTGATATAATAGCAATTTCAAGAAGAAGTATAGGTCAATGCGAGAATTTCTCTTTCTGGCCACACGAACTTGGTCATCGATATGGTATGAATGCAGACCACAGCAACCAGAGGGACTTTGAGCCATGTGTTGACCCACCAGGTTGTGACCTTCCATTGGGAATTGGTGATTAGTGAGCATACTCCTATTAGCTTAATGTATTTATTAGTAAAGCCAGGTTTAGACCATCCCCCTAAATCCCCATTTCTGAAAGGGGGATTCTCCTCCAAATGGTAAAGACCTAATTGAACCGGGTAGCGCACCAGTCTTGCTGGTGTGTAATCAAATAGTCGCGAGCAAGACTCGCGACCTAACCTTTTGGGTGGGTACTGCTTCGCTTGCAATGACCAAAAAGTGGAGGAATACGCATTGACAGAGAATCAACCTTCGTGTAATAATGGCAAAATTAAGGATTTCCTGATAGAGAATATTTTAACGCAATTCCAATTTGCCAGATGATTGAAAGACTATTCCATTTAAAAGAGTCGGGGACAAATGTTAGAGTCGAGACGGTCGCGGGCATAACTACGTTTATGACTCTTTCGTACATCATCTTCGTTCAACCTGCTGTTCTTGGAGCTGCCGGAATGGATCCCGGGGCTGTTATGGTAGCAACATGCTTGGCTAGCGCTTTTGCTATGGTCCTGATGGCTTTCCTGGCTAATTACCCTATCGCACTTGCGCCCGCTATGGGACATAATTTTTATTTTTCATATATTGTGGTTTTAACAATGGGCTATTCGTGGCAGATTGCCCTTGGAGCAGTATTAATAGCCGGAATAGTATTTATTTTGCTATCTTCTGTTGGATTACGAGAGACATTGATGAACGTACTTCCTGATAGTCTAAAAAATGGAATTCCTGTAGGAATAGGCCTATTAATTGCATTGGTTGGATTGGAATGGGGGGGGTGTGGTGGTGAGTCACCCAGTCACATATGTTACGCTAGGTAGTCTCAAATCTCCTCCCACTTTGCTGGCCCTTTTCGGATTGGCGTTAATGGCTATGCTCTTTGCACTCAATATTAGAGGAGCGATTTTATTCGGAATTATTGGAACTACTGTAGGTGGGCTTATTTTCGGTCTTGTGGAATTTAACGGCATTGTTTCAGCTCCACCCTCAATTTCTCCTACTCTGTTTAAACTCCAAATACCGAATGTGTTTATATACCCAAACCTGATCACAGTAATTTTTATTTTCCTTTTTCTAGATTTGTTTGATACTGTAGGGACTTTAATAGGCGTAGGGCAACAATCGGGTTTGATGGTTGACGGGAAGTTGCCAAAAGCGAGGCAGGCACTACTTACTGATGCTATTTCTACAAGTGTTGGGGCATTGCTTGGGACCAGTACCATAACTGCTTATATTGAGAGTGCTTCGGGGATTTCAACTGGCGGGCGAACCGGTCTAGCCAACATGGTTACAGCATTATTGATGGTGCTCGCGCTATTTTTTACCCCCCTAATACATATGATTGGCGCAGGATATAAACTTAACGATCATATAACTCTATATCCCGTAATTGCTCCTGCATTGATTATTGTCGGCAGCATGATGTTTAAAAACATAGTCAATGTCGATTGGGACGACTATACTGAATCAATCCCGGCATTTTTAACACTCATTATGATGCCACTTGCATTCAGTATCACTGAAGGAATATCGATGGGGGTCATCTCTTATACGCTTTTAAAGCTTGTAACAGGGGATGGGAAAAGGGTGCACTGGTTGATTTATCTTTTTGCTGTGCTTTTTATGGTTCGTTATATATGGTTGGTGGTATAATTCTTTTGTATTTTAAACCGAACGGTTAGCACACCAGTCTTGCTCGTGAGATGATTTGCAACGAGCAAGACTCGTTGCCTACCCAAATAACATTAACAGGAGGTCACGAGCAAGCCTGTCCTGCGCTTGGTCGAGGGGAGTCATGATGTACTCATAGAATTAAGAGGTCAGTAATAAATTTCGTGGCAAGCCTGTCCGGAGCCCGAAGGAGTTGGAATGGGATACAAATTTTGATCTAAAAGTATATTGGGCGAAAAAAGTAATAGACTAGGACGGCTAACAGAAGAGCAAGTAGAGAAAGAAAAAGAAAGGATCTCAAAAACAGAACTATTCCTTTTATTGGTACTATATTTGTAATACGCTTTTTGGTTTCTTTTAATCTGATCAATTCTATATCGGAGAAAAGTGTATTGTTATAGACCGGATGCGGCTGCCTTATCAACATACCATTCGAGTACCCCGTCTTCAGGATAAACCTTTGATGCAGGGTAGGGGAGTGGAGTAGATTCATTTTCTAGAATATCTTTTAACACCGGCGCCTTCTCTTCACCCGCGACTAAGAACGAAACACGCTTGGCGTTGTTTATCACAGGAAGTGTAAGACTGATTCTTTTTTGACCTGTCTGGGGGTGTTCCGCGACTACACAAATTTCTTTATTTTCCGCTAGAGTGGGAGCATTCGGAAATAATGAAGCTGTGTGACCATCCGTTCCCATTCCTAAGTAAATCCAGTCAAACTGTGGGAATCCATTTTTGGAAGATAAATTATTTTGAATTTCATCGGCATACCTATAAGCTTCGAATTCTGGAGGATTTTCTCCTATTATTCTGTGAACATTTTCTTCAGGTATGTCAATTCTTGAGATAAAAGCGTCATTTGCCATTTTATAATTGCTCTCCGAGTCGTCTGGTGGAACGCAGCGTTCATCACCCCAAAAAAGGTTAACATCCTTCCAGGAGATTCCTTCAAGGTATGGTGGTTTGGTAAGTTTTTCAAAAAAAAGTCGGGGCGTGCTGCCACCAGAAAGGGCAAAAAAGATTGGTTCTCCGGCGCTGGCCTTTTCTTGAATTGCTTTATTGAAATCGGCCACCAGTCTGTTCGCGAGTTCTTCCCTGTCATTAAAAATGTAAATTTCTCTTTTCAATTGATAACCTTACCAAATAACTATAATTTTAATGATAGAATTTAAGTTAGCCCATCTATAATTCGCAGTACTCACCTTCGGTAGCCAAATTTTTACATGGATATCTCCAATCTTCATCGGGATAGTCAAATAGGGCGAGGGATTCTTTCGGACCCCAAGTACCCGCTGGATAACCATAAATCTTAATATTCGATCGATTCTGCCACGCATCAAGTATTGGATCAACAAATTTCCAGCATGCCTCTACTGCATCAATCCGAGCATAAAGTGTTGCATCACCAAACATACAATCAAGAATCAAGCGTTCATAAGCTTCTGGAATATATGCGTGGTATAACTCTGAATAATGAAAGTCCATACTTACATCCTCTATTTTAAATCCGGCGCCAGGGGTTTTCATTCCAAATTTTAGTAAGGTGCCCTCATCTGGTTGAATCCTGATTATAAGTTGATTACAGCCGATATTTGGATGACCGTTTCCAGTAAATAAATGATGTGGAGTCTTTTTAAAATATATTACTACTTCAGTTACCCTGGTAGGTAGGCGCTTACCCGATCGAATGTAAAATGGCACATCGCCCCATCGAAAATTATCTATAAATATTTTTAATGCGACAAACGTAGGTGTTTTTGATTTCGGATCTACATCCTTTTCCTCACGATAACCGCTTACCTCCTTACCACGAATTTTTGAAGCGTTATACTGGCCCCGAACGACGTACTTTCTTACTTCACTAGTTTTGATGGGTTTTAAGGATTGAAAGACCTTAACAGTTTCGTTACGTACTGCTGTTGCAGTAAAGAATGCAGGGGGTTCCATTGCTATAGTGCCGACTACTTGTAGAAGGTGGTTTTGTACCATGTCCCTAAGAACACCATAGTGATCATAGTATCCACCCCTTTCTTCAACTCCGATAGATTCAGCAGCAGTTACTTCTACACGGCTAATAAAATTTCTATTCCATAATGGCTCGATTATTCCATTCGCAAAACGAAAAGCCATAATATTTTGAACAGTTTCCTTTCCCAGGTAGTGGTCTATGCGATAAATTTGGTCTTCTTGAAAATAGCTCTGCAACCTTGAATTTAAAGCTTGCGCGGATTTTAGATCACGGCCGAATGGTTTTTCGACGATGATCCGTTTCCACCCTGTACGGTTATTTTCCGTTTGAAGCCCTTTTTTGCCTAGGTTTTCCGCAATCATCGGAAACAGAGTGGGAGAGGTTGATAGATAATATAAGTAGTTCTCTTTACTCTTCGCCCGCTTTGACAATTCAGATAACCTCTTTTTCAGGATCTCATATTCATCTTCATTTGTGGCGTCGAGCGATTGATAAAAGAAATTCTTGGAGAATTCTTTGAGTTTCTCCCGATTTATTGGTTTTTTTGAGCTGTAGGTTCTTATGTCATCGACTATTCTCTTTTGGAAATCTTTATCCGAGATAAGTGACCTACTTACTCCTAAAACAGCAAACTTTTTAGGAAGGGCATTTTGAAGGTAAAGAGCATAAAGCGCTGGTACTAATTTTCGCTTAGTTAAATCACCCGATGCTCCAAATATGACAACAACGCAATTCTCAGGGATTTCCATTTTAAACCACCTCTCATTTTATTAATTTAAGTCAATTAGTCATCATGCTCAGCAGTCATTTGCTAATGCGTAAATTCGCTTTGCTGTCACTTGGCTATACCGTCATTCTGCTTTGCGTCAGAACGCTTCGCTGTCATTTAATACAGGTCATTAAAAGTCATTTGTCATTGATCGTCATTTAAAAGCTTTGTGGATTTTTGTTTCCCGATAGACTTAATGTAATTATTAAGTTTTATGGCTATTTTGTTGACAGCTTGGTTTAGATTCATATATTTCACGTCAGTTAACAATTTTCTATTGTGTGCTTTTGTCAACCGGGTCTTAGTTTCAAGAAGAGAACCCCTACTATAGTAACAGAATTGTTTATTTTCTTTATATGAATATCGGCCAATCCCCTCGCTCAAATTAGCTGCAATAGAATCTAAGGCTCTCATTAGTTGTTTTCCAATGGTATCCTTAGTAAACAAATCCCAATTTTGAATAATCTTCCAATTTTTTTCGGCCAAATCCATTGACAACTGATAAATTTCCAAGTCCTCCAAATTTAAATCTTTACTCAATGTTCGTTCCCACTGGTGACAATTAATGACGAAGAGTTCAAATGACGCCGAAGGCTAATGACTATTTTTTCCTAACCGCATGGCCGCCAAACTGATTCCTTAATGCGGCTATTGCCCTCATGCTAAATGAGTTCGTGTCCCTCGATTGAAGTCTAGCAATTAGCGAACCCGTTATGATCGGAGCTGGAACGTTAGAGTCTATAGCGGCTTCAACTGTCCAGCGACCTTCACCACTATCCCAAACGTAGGGTTCTAAGGATTCGAGTTTTGGGTCTGCTTTAAAAACTCTTTCTGCAAGCTCCAAAAGCCAGGAGCGAATTACACTTCCGTATTGCCATACTTTGCTGACAGCACGCATATCAATGTCGAATTTAGAGTTGGCCATAACAGCAAATCCCTCGGCATAGGATTGTAACATTCCATATTCAATACCATTATGTACCATCTTAACGAAATGTCCCGCGCCAGGTCGGCCACAATACAAATATCCATCTCTAGGTGCCAATGTTTTGAAAATGGGCTCTACATAATCGCATGCCGCTTTTTCGCCGCCGTACATTAAGCAATAACCTTCCTTTAATCCCCAAATTCCTCCGCTAACTCCACAGTCTATGAATTGAACCCCTTTTGCGTTTAAGGCTCTTCCGCGCTTAATTGAATCATTCCACTCTGAGTTGCCGCCATCAATTATTATATCGTTTTTCTTTAGGAGCGACTTTAGCCCGTTTATATTCTGATCCACTGGTTTACCGGAAGGCACCATTAGCCATATTACTTTTCTCCTAGGTAATTTCCTTACCAGGTCTTCTAAGGATTTTGCAGGTATTGCGCCTTTTTTCGCTAATTCGTCGATTGGACCTCGTGTTTTATTAAAAACAACAACCTCATGTTTACGACGCATCAAACGCTTGGTCATGTTAGCTCCCATTTTCCCAAGTCCTATCATTCCGATCTTCATAATTGCCTCCTTATATCGATTTTTTCCAACTTTAAGTATTTTAAAAATCAACCGTTAATAAAAAATTATTAAATGAATTATCAAGACCCTATACTCTGTAAAAGGGCTCTTACATTGTTTGCAACAGAGTCTTTTGTATTATATACACTCGAGCCAGCGACTAAAACTGTAGCCCCTGCCTCAACAACAAGGGGAGCTGTCGTCATATCAAGTCCACCGTCAAGGGCAATCGGAATGTCAATACCCTGTTCATCAAGCATTTTTTTTATATAGCGAATTTTCTCTAATTGATTGTGGATAAACTTTTGACCTCCGAATCCTGGATTAACTCCCATAACTTGCACCATGTCGGCCAATTCAAGAACTTCCTCAATGGCAGTAGGCGAAGTTCCTGGGTTTAAGGTTACACCGGCTTCAACCCCTAGTTCATTTATTGATTCAAGGGCGCGGTGAAGATGAATAGATGCTTCTTGATGGACAATGATTCTGTCAGCACCTGCTTTGGCAAATGTTTCTAAGTAGCGTTCAGGTTCTATAATCATAAGATGAACGTCAAGTGTTATATTTACTAATGGTCTCAGGGCAGCAACCACTCCCGGTCCAAAATTAATATTTGGCACAAAACGACCATCCATCACATCAATTTGAATACCCGAAACACCTGCTGCCTCTGCCTCTTTCGCAGCTTCACCTAAACGAGCGAAATCTGCTGAAAGTATTGAAGGCTCTATTTCAACTCTTAAATGTTGCATACAAAGAAAAAATGATTTTATAAATTAAAGATTTTCACGCTTTAAATAACGAATACCGTTTGTTGCTGCGACTATCACTTCCGATGCAGTTCCTATAAATAGACCATATTCAACGATGCCCGCTTTTTGTCCAAGCTTTAAGGCTAATTCATTCAATTCTGCAATTGGTCCAAAGTTGCTATCAAGTATAAAATTATTTTGATCCGTCGTATAAGGTATGCCGTCTTCATTTTTGCGTAATGCCACCTTTGCACCCAATGAGTTTAGATATTTTTCTACGGGTTTCCAAGCAAATGGAATAACTTCAATTGGAACAGGCCAATGAGTTCCAAGCTTTGGTGAAACCTTGCTTTCGTCTACGATCATGATGTTACGACGACTCGACTGTGCCAATACCTTTTCTCTGAGCAGCGCCCCACCACCACCCTTAATTAGATTTAGGTTAGGATCCACTTCATCTGCCCCATCAATTGTAAGATCGATTTCTTGGTGATCATCGAATGTCGTAATATCTATTCCCAACTCTCGAGCTCTGCGTTCGGTCTGGATTGAACTTGAAATTCCAATTATGTCTTTTAGTTTTCCCGACTTTATCCTATTCCCAATTTCCTCTAATGCGAAACGCGTAGTGGTGCCTGTACCTAGGCCGACAACCATGCCTGATTCTACGAGGTCTGCAGCGGTTTGACCGGCTTCCTTTTTAAGCCGATCCTGTAGTTTAATTTGTTCAGAATCCATAGCTTCATTCAATTAACTTTCACCTCGGATGAGTTCCTTTCAGCAATAAATTGCTTTGCCACTTCTAGTAAGTTTGTTGGTGAATCAACTATCCAACGCTTATCTAAACTATTTAATTTATAAACACCTTCTTTAGTTAATTCTGTTGGAACAACGATGTATCCCATTCCTGCCGCAAGAGCGGCTTGTACGCCAAAAGCCGAGTCTTCAATAACAAGGCTTTCTGGTGGTGAAACATTTAACTCGCTAGCTAATAGGAAGTAGATTTCTGGGTCGGGCTTTGGGTTTTCTACGTCTTCTCGGGTTGCAATAAAATCAAAATCAGATCTAACATTTAAGTTTTCCAAAATACGCAGTGTCTGAGGTCTCTGAGACTGAGTACCAAGCCCGGTTGCATATCCACTTTGTCTAGCCCATTTCAGCAACCCTACATTATACGGACACAGATGCTTGTTAAGAATATTAGGATCGGAAATCAATGAGTCATAAATTCCCATTCTAACCTGGGCAAAAGCCTGCCACGGTTTATCTACTTCGAATTCCTTCATCCTGGATCTGGCTAAGTCCTCAAGCCCGAAACGTTTAATGAGGGTTTCCGATACTTCTTTTCGTGAAAGTCCGACTACATCTTTGAACGCATCTATAATATCTTTTTCTCTAAGAGATGGCTTTAGCACCACTGCTGCCCTTGCGTAAGATCTAGCCTTAAGTTCTTCAGTCTGGACTAATGTCCCATCAAGATCAAAAATAAATGCTTTTATCAATTGAGGCTCTCGGTCAATTTATTCAAGCTGCCTATAATGTCGTTTCCTAAGTCAAATGTAATTACGTTTCTGCCTCCATCTTTTAATGCCTGACGATCTCCTAAGGCGGCCGCGTTCTTAATAGCACCAAATGTTATTGACGATTCTGCTTCTCCCGGTTTGTCGGGAATTGGGACATCCTCGGGCATAGTAGACAAGAACTGAACGAATAATCCATTTCCCGCGTCACCTTTATGTAGTTGACCGGTAGAATGCAGGAAACGAGGACCGTAGCCTTGAGTCGTAGCCAATCGATATTTTGTCTGAATCGTTGTGCGTAATTTATGAAGTGCTTTATCAGTTTCATCTGAAGGTTTTATGTATGCCTGAAGTGTGACATAGCTTCTTCCCTTACCCTCGTTTTCACCAGGGCTTGCAAGGGCTACAAATTTACTGAGTGCATCCTCTATACTATCTATTTCAAAATCGGAATATACAATTATGCCATTTGAAACCAAAGATGGTTCAATTTCAGGTAGTTTTCCCTCCTTCTGGTAAGTCGCTACCATCTTGCGGGCAAGAACTTTGGCCGCTTCGACATTGGGCTGATTGAAAGGATTTATGCCGAGAAACGTTCCTGCCACCGCTATAGCCATTTCCCATCTGAAGAATTCTCCACCTAGGTCATATAGGTCACGCAAATTTAATTGGACCACAGGCTGTCCAGAATCAGAAAGTGCTTTCACCCTATCATCATAAGTTTCATCCTCCTCCAATCTCATATAGACAAATAGACGATCTTTGCCATAAAGCTCAGGCGAAACAAGTTCCTCCCCATCTACGGGTAGGATTCCTCTTCCTTCTTTTCCGGTACTCTCAGCTATTAACTGCTCTACCCAAGTTCCAAAATGAGAGATGGAAGGAGAAGTGATAAGAGTTGTTTTATCTCTACCAAGATTTGCAAGCACCCCCATGATTGTACCAAGCCATGCTCCAGAATTGTTTCCGTTTAAGGTTGAATTGCAGCTCTCAGTGTTGCATAACATGCCGGATGCTCTTTCTAGGAGCAGATTTAGGTCCATCCCAATGAGAGCAGCAGGCACCAATCCAAAGTGAGAGAGGACGGAATAACGTCCGCCTATATTGGGGTCATTTAGATAGGTTTTCCTAAACTTTAAATCAGCCGCCGTTTTCGCCAAGGGGCTTCCTGGATCTGTGATCGCGATGAAGTGCTCTCCGACCCTATCTGGGCCGACTTTGCCTAAAACCTCGTTGTAAAAATAACGCATGAATGACAATGTTTCATTGGTACTTCCGGACTTTGTGGAAACGATGAAAAGTGTCTTTTCCAGTTCAACTCTTTTTTGATGTTCGAGCACGGCTGCTGGATCGGAGCTGTCGAGAACCGATAGATCGAGATAGCCATCTTTTGCTCCATAGGTTGAACGAAATACCTCTGGCGCAAGACTCGAGCCACCCATGCCGAGAAGTATTGCATACTTATAGCCTGCTGCTCGGACCGAATCGACCATTGAATTTATGCTCGGAATGGCATCCATCATTACCTCTGGTATGTGGAGCCAGCCGAGACGGTTACTGATTTCGGTCGGGTCATCCTTCCAGACAAAATAATCAAAATTCCAAATTCGCAGGTTTATCTTATCATCTTCTAATTTTTTCAATTCAGCGTTGATAGTAGATTCGTATTGACCAAGAGATGCGGAATATCCCTTCTTATCAGCGATAATCCTGTCTCTCTTTTCTTCGATACTGGCCATGAGGGTTTCAAAGGATTTTGCAAATGCAACTACCCCATCATCTTGTAATTTTGTTGTTATGGCGTTTAGATCAATGCCTAGATCCTTTAGTCTTGAAAGATCCGACATGGCCTCATCGACGCCTTCTGTCAGTGTGACTTTTACGGTTCCGTGATCTCGAAAATTCTTGTATGTTACGGGTGGTACGGTATTTACTGTATCGGGTCCGATGAGTTCGTCAACGTAGAGTGTATCGGAATAAAGCGGATTTTTTGTGCTCGTGCTTGCCCATAATACTCTTTGAACCGCAGCTCCTTTTGAAGCCAGAGTCTCCCAACGCGTTCCTTTAAAGGTCTTTTGGAATTTAACATACGTAGCTTTCGAGTTTGCTTTCGCGATTTTTCCCAGCAGCTCTTTATTCCCGATATTTTCTAATTCGTGATCCACCGCGGTATCAACACGGCTCACAAAGAAGGATGCGACCGATGCTACCTTATCAACACTGTGTCCGCCGGGGACTGAAGGGCCATCGGCTGCTAGCTTTTCCAATCCTTTAATATATGCTTCAGACACCGACTTGTAATGCTCCAGACTGAACATGAGCGTAACATTGACGTTGATGCCAGAGCCGATAAGTTCCGTTATAGCAGGAATACCGGCTGGAGTCGCGGGTACTTTTATCATCACGTTCGGCCTGTTTAGTGTTGTAAAGTATCTTTTAGCTTCAGAGATTGTATTTTCTGTGTCATTTGCCAGGGTCGGGCTTACCTCAAGGCTTATAAATCCGTCTTTTCCATTGGTGGATTCATAGAGTGGCCTAAATAGGTCAGCCGCCAGGGAAATATCTTCCAAGACTAGAGCTTCGTATATTTCATCGACGGATTTATTCTCTCTCACCAGATTTTTTAGATCGTCGTCATAATCGGCACTCCCGGCAATGGCTTTTTCGAGTATAGATGGATTTGAGGTCTCTCCACGTAATCCCTCATCAATTAGGGTCTTAAGTTCTCCAGAAGTGATAAATGAGCGACGGATGTAGTCATACCAAATTGATTGGCCCAATTCCGCTAATTCTTTAATCTTTGACATTTTATTCTCCTTTTAACCGAGTAATTTTTTTCATAGATGTATCGACTGTTAATACTTCAATTTTTCAAGCCTTGACTCTCTTTTTTGTCGTCTTAGAATTCTTTCTAATCCTGGTGATTACTCTTTTTGCCTCTGCCACAACGTGATCTGCCGTGAGGCCGAATTCCTTTAATAAGTCGGCAATGGGGGCAGATTCACCGAAGTCTCTCATGCCTATAACTCCGCCGTCCACGTTCTTGATTCCTATGTATCTACCCCATCCGTAGGTGGATCCTGCTTCAACCGCTAACCGAGCACGTATTGAACTTGGCAGTACTTCTTCCCTATATTCCGGATCCTGCACTTCAAATAGACTCATACTCGGCATGCTAACTACACGAGATTTGATACCCTGTCTTTTAAGTTTTTCATGTGCACCTATGCAAAACTGAACTTCAGAACCAGTGCCGATCAAGATCACGTCTGGCCTTCCCGTGCTATCGGCCAGGATATATGCTCCTCTCAAAGCCCCTTTTGATGAAGCATATTTATTTCGATCAAAGGTTGGAACTCCCTGACGAGTCAGGATCAAAGCTACTGGATGATCTTTTTCCTCCATTATATATTTCCAAAGAACACTCAATTCGTTTGCATCCGAAGGTCTAATAACATCCATATTTGGAATTGCCCTCAGGGATGCGAGGTGTTCAATTGGTTGGTGTGTCGGTCCATCTTCTCCGAGGGCTATGCTATCATGAGTAAAGATGTAGATGACTGGTTGCTGCATAAGGCATGAGAGTCGAAGCGGAGCCCTCATATAATCAGAAAAAACAAAGTAACATGATGCGTAAGCCCTAATTTTGCTGAGCACCATACCATTTGTGACGGCAGCCATGGCATTTTCTCTCACACCGAAATGAAAATTTCTTCCGCTATACACATTCTTTTCAAAACTACTGGCGTTATCTAAATAGGTTTTAGTCGAAGATCCCACGTCTGCCGCGCCACCAAAAAACCATGGTATGTTCGCACCTATTGCGTTTAAAATCTTACTATTTGATATACGAGTAGCCGGTCCTTTATCATCCGGTGGAAAGGTAGGAAGACATGAATCCCATCCGTCAGGCATCTCACGGTTTTGAATCAACTTGAACTGCTTTGCCAGCTCTGGATATTCAAATTCATACTTCGAAAATTCCTCTTCCCATTCTTCTTCAACTTTCCTTCCCTTTTCAACCACGCTATTGCGATATTCTTTCACTTCCTCAGGCACGTAAAATTTCTTTTTGGGATCCCAACCATAATTCATTTTGGTTTTCCGAATCTCTTCTTCACCCAAAGGCTCACCATGAGCAGCTGATGTATCCTGTTTATTGGGACTACCGTAACCAATATGGCTATCGACTATAATGAAGGAGGGTTGTTCGGTTTCCTCTATCGCTCTATGAAAGGCTTCTTCTAGCAATTCCAGATCGTTGGCATCTCCAACTCGTTGTACATGCCAGTTATATCCCATGAATCTCGCTGCCACGTCTTCACTGAAGGCTAGAGCAGTGTGCCCTTCAATGGTTATGTGATTATTGTCATAAATCCATATCAAGTTGCTTAGACCTAGATGGCCTGCAAGAGAAGCTGCCTCACTGGAAATTCCCTCCATCATACAACCGTCTCCGGCGAGCGCGAAGATTTTATAATTGATGATTTCATGTCCCGGCCGATTAAAATATGTAGAAAGCCATTTTTCAGCTATAGCCATTCCTACGCTTGTGGCCACGCCTTGACCAAGTGGACCGGTTGTTGATTCGATCCCGGGGATTAACCCGTATTCAGGGTGACCGGCACATATGCTGTGTAGTTGACGAAAGGTTTTAATGTCGTTAAGGGAGACACCGTATCCATTTACATGAAATATGCTGTATAAAAGCATTGAGGCATGCCCGGCAGACAGAACAAACCGATCTCGATTTGGCCAATCAGGATTCTTGGGGTTATGATGCATAAATTTATCCCAGATAGTGTATGCGACCGGTGCCATTGACATAGGAGTTCCGGGGTGACCTGAATTTGCCTTTTGAACAGCATCCATTGACAAGGTTCTTATAGTGTTGATTACTAACTGTTCGGAATTTTGCTTTGGACTCATTTCTTATCTCCTCGATACTATTTTCAAATTAACGTTATTATAACATCAAAAATTCCTGTCTTTCATATTGATAACGATCTTCTAATTAAATTGGTTTTCTATAGCTAATGCTGCGCCAACTATACCGGCATCGTTACCCATTTGGGCAGGAACTATTTTTGCATTCACGTTAATAAATGGGAAGAACCTTTCACTGCTTTCGCTAACTCCTCCTCCAACAATGAAAACGTCTGGAGAAAGTAGATTTTCCATAGTCCTTAAGTATTTGTTTACGCGGGCCCCCCATTCCTTCCAGCTCAAATCTTCTCTTTCTTTATGAACAGTCGCCGCACGCTTTTCTGCATCAATTCCATCTATTTCAATATGACCAAATTCAGTATTGTGAACAAGATGACCATCCACAAAGAGTGCACTGCCAATCCCAGTACCAAGTGTTACCATTAAAACCACACCACCTTTATGTCTATAATATTCTGCTCCCGCTCCAAACTTCATTTCAGCAAGACCGGCTGCATCTGCGTCATTGATTATTGCGACTTTATTGGAAGTAAACTCTTTAAATTCATTCTCTATATTTATTCCAATCCATTCCTTTGATAAATTAGCGGCGGTGAAAACTCGCCCTTTTTTGATTACACCCGGAAATCCACTACCTATCGGTCCCTTCCAATTGAGTTCCGAAAGGATTTTGTTAATTCCTGATAATATGGCTTCTGGAGTGGAGGGTTGAGGCGTTGGCACTTTTAAATGTTTACCCGTCAATTTGCTAGAGTTTATGTTTACAGTAGATGCCTTTATGCCCGTTCCTCCAATATCAATGCCGAGCACCAACGAATCACTATCAGTTTCATTCATGATATTAATAAATTATTTTATAAACTATATAATTTATTTAAAGTTAAATCGACAACGTTTCCCAACAATGATTAAATATTAAAAGAATATAAAAAAAATTCAAAGATTTTAAGTATACTCTCTGGGAGTTTGTTTTCACACATCGCATAATGTGTTAACTCAGTAATCCGGGTTGATCAATAGCCTCTTTTCAGCCACTTAATTCAATATTGGTTAAATCGAAACTCTAGAATGTCTAATGACTTTTAGTCCACCAGAGAAATCCCATCTAATTTGGAATGTTGTTCCAAATTGATTACGTTTGATCAATAAACAACCGAGTGTATTAACGATACTTTTAAAATTGTTATTTATTTTAGTGTGGGATAACCCTGCAAATAGACCCAGTCAGTATTCTTTGCCGGTATGTGACAGCCTAGGCAGTCCTTTTTATAATCAGTTGAAACGTTTTTATCCGGGTCTTCAACCAAAAAAAGGGCCCATCCCCAACCGTCCCCCCAGTTTGGGTTATCAGGGAAACGACCCCTAGAATCCTTTATCATAACAAACCAGAGAATCTCTTTATCGGCGTATAACACCTTGGGGCCGGTCGTCATTGGGGAAGATTGTATAGAACGGATCTCTTTTATAAGCACTGTTCCGTCAGGAAATATTTTGTCATTTATTTTAAAAGCCTCTGTCGTTCCAGGCTGTGCAAATACATCGTGGAAACCATATCCATCTGATTTCTTGCCGTCGGGTAATTCTGGCACAACCCAAGCACCAAGGTACTCCCATTTATCTCGGTAATTCCTGGGAAGGGTTATACCACCTTTAGAATCTACATAGGTGGAGAACGTATCGATTCGCCCGTTTTCCTCTGAGTGCAAGTATGTGATTGTCAGTAGAGGGAGAATAGTTATAGTAGAAAAAATAACCATTTCATTTTATACACCCCTATTTTTTCGGCTTGGCTGCTCTAAGCACAGGCTAATAAAGAATTTATTCGTTAGACTTTAAGACTGCCCATAAAGATTGAATTCAACTATAAAAGTTCTCTGGCCTGAGAATAACTTTTAATATTCGATTCAACTACTCCAAAAATACAAAATTGATGTAGGAGGAAAGCTTTTAAATCTAGCTTCCCTCCTTTTTGATGTTATGTTTGTAAATGGAAATTATTGTACGAAGAGGACCCAGGCGCCCTGTTCACCTTGGACTTTACCCTGGAGTTCTACTTCATTTCTGTTGGACATAGATTCAATCTTCTTAATCGATGCTTCCGATCCATGAAGTGCATAAACTTGACCATCACTTGTATGTACGACATGTAAATGTTGCTCGTATTCACCACATGGTCCAGTTGCTACTACCTGCTTGAAGTTTCCAGCCCCATAGTTTGGAAGTAAGCAAACTATTGTACCCTTAACCGTTATGTCCTCAGTAGAGGTCACGGCGGCCTTGGGATGCTCAGCGGATGCTGCTGCAAGAATCCAACCCCTTTCGTGGCCTGAAATAATACCGCTTACAGTTTTCTTCTTATCAGGCTGTTTCATAATCGTTTTTGTGTCCTCAACGGAACCCGAAATAACATATGATTTTCCGTCAGCACCGATAGCGACAAGAGACCCTTTACACATCGTCCATTCTTCTTTCATACTAAGTGTTCCCTCATCATCTATTTCAACGCAAAATACACTACCTTCCATGGATTGTATATCAATTGCAGGCGCAGTCTCTTCCTCAATCATTTCTTTCATCTCCTCTTCCTGTGCAAAACTGGGCAAGGCAAAAGAGATAACAAACGCCAATACAAGCGTCAAGGATAGAATTCCCAAGATCCCTTTTTTCATTTTAACTCCCTCCTTTCAATTAAATTTTTTCCAATATTTGATCAAAAACTTGTTCCAATAACTTATGAATTAAATGTTAGGATTCTAGATAACATTGGATTACCCCATCCAAACCAACAATCTAAAATATCTTCCTAGGATAGTAATACATCTTAGACGTAAATGTCAAGTCATAAATCAAAATCAGGCTTCATAGTGCACATTTCAGTTTTGGACCTGATTGCATCTTAAATCTAAGAGATTCAACTAATTTGTCAACATCTTTTCGGTTTGAAAGCAAAAAAATATAAGATCCCTATTCATTAATGTCTAATTAAATTATGTGATTTCATGATCTTCTTCAGGTGAGATGGTGGGTGCTCGATCAGTCGTAAACTGTACAATGTCCTTAGAAAAGAATAAATCTAATGTCCAATCCAAAAATACACGAAGCTTCTTTTCAAATCGTGGCAGTTTTGTCAAATAAATCATCCGCCAAAGTAGCCAAGCTAAAAAGCCTGAGAATTTGAATCCCAATATATTGGCTACACCTGTTCGTCTACCAATCGATGCTAATTCTCCAAACGTCCTGTAAATAAAGGCTCTTTTTCTATCCCCGCGAATCGCGGCAGTTATATTTTGAGCTAAAACCCTGGCTTCACGTACTGCATGTTGAGCGGTTGGAGGATAATATCTCCCGGTCCTTAAGTCCGGTATGAGCGCACAGTCTCCAAGAGTCCAAACGCCTTGGTGTTCGGGGACTTCCATGTATTCATTGACTAATATTCGACCTCGTTTTGTCTGACAGGGTAGGTCGTTCAAAAGTGGGTTGGAGGAAATTCCGGCCGTCCATACCAATAACTTCGTTTTGATAAATGTTCCATCGTTGAGGTCGAGCCCTTCTGCTGTAAATCGGGTAATATTCCTATTAACAAGGATTTCTACTTTTCGCTCAGCTAGCTTCTTCTGTGCGTAGGCTCCGAGTGTTTCGCTAAGCTCAGGTAAAATTACTGATCCGGAATGGACCAACACAACCCTTAGCAATTGTTCATTTAGATTCGGATAGAATGTTACTGCCTCCCTAACAAAGTCATTTAAGGAAGCTACTGTCTCAACCCCGCCGAATCCTCCACCAGCTACAACAAATGTTAAAATAGATTCGCGTCTGTATCTATCCTTTTCAAAATCGGCTTCCTCCAAATGTTCAATCAGAAGATTTCGTAGATGAATTGCATCTCCAAGAGATTTCATAGTTAAAGCTTTTTCTTGAAGACCAGGAATTTTTTTAAAATTTGTGACGTTTCCTAAAGCGATAACAAGGTGATCATAATACAGTTCGTGATGATGATGTTTATCGATGCCATGCGTAAGGACTACCCTTTTCGAATTAAGGTCAATTGATTCTATTTCTCCTTCAATAAACTTGACGTGTCTAATAATCTTTCTGATAGGGTTTACTATGTGGGTGAGGTCCAAGTCACTTGCTGCCACTTCATGTAGTAGTGGACTGAATAGGAAAAAGTTCTCACGATTTAGAAGTATTACCTCAACATCCCTATCGCTTGCGATTGTTTTGTCTAAATGGATGGCTGTATATAATCCTCCAAAACCACCACCTAGAATCAGGACTTTATTTAATGAATTTCTTTCCATTTAATGGCCTCCCGTTGAACTTTACAAGAAATGCTCTAATGGATTAGGAATATATGACCAGGTTTTCTTTGATCCTAAGATGAAACTAATAATTTATTCTACATTAGAAATGATACTAGAATATATGCTTTAGAGAAGTGAGCTAAATGGGGGTACTGAACAAGACCAGTCATACGGGGAATCTATACTGCCATGCTGAATTCATTTCAGGGTTTAGGGTGACTAAGAATGGAGGGCTAAGGTCCTTGGCTCCAAAATGGCATGATATTGTAGCGGAGACCTTTAGGTCTCCACACAATTTAACTTGAAAATTCCCTGTAGCTTGCTACAGGGTTTCCTCTAGCCTGTCATTGCTGTAAATGTTAGATATTTCGAGGACAAAATTTAAGATTTAAACGGGCATTCCAAAAATTGCGTTAAGAAAATCAGAAACGAAGACGTTAAAGAAAATTTGCGGGTTGGGGTTGAATCCAAATTTTTTAGTCGGAGTGTATGATTTTTAGCCAAATTTTTGGGCAGCCTTGATTTTTGTTACCCGTTTCATGCTGAGTTTATCGAAGTATGTATCAAGACAAAGAAAA
>JALLOG010000239.1 GCA_027717645.1 Desulfobacterota bacterium AH_259_B03_O07 | reverse complement strand
CTGCTTGACTCAGGGCCAAAAAATTCAACTGGTTTTTCTGGATGAACAGTTTCAGCACTATGTTAATTCAATTAAAAGATCCAATGAAACTATCTTGTAATAGATGAACGCCAAGAATTCTTCTTATATTAACTCTGTCTTTCTCACCAAACGACTTTATATGTTCCCTACAGCTTGTTAAATATTTTTTTATTCTCTTGTTAACCTTAGAATCCAACCTATTCATAATCTCCTCGTCATTACAATAATAGTATTGATTACCCCATCCTTCAAGAATATTACTTATAGATTTCAATGTTTCGATTACACTTTTTCTCCTTTTATAACATAATTCTGGTGACTTCATAAGTCGTTGACTTTCTCTTATAATGTTATCGATTTTTTCCAATAGTCTTTTTCTTGATTGTACATTTGGTCTAATTATATCTTCATAAATTTCGCATCCTAAAAAATTAATTCCATTTTCAGTTTTGCCAATTTCTGCTTTATCGCTATTTGAAACTGGATCATAGGCATCTAAACCGAGAGACCTCAGAACTCTCAAACCACTTTTAAAGGTACCAGTCACTTTTCTTCTTGTAGGAGCTAAAATAAGGAAATCGTCAATGTATCGCAAACAAATTATTTCATCGGAGTTCATTTTCTTATCAAAATCATACAGTAAAACCGAGGGGGTCGTGTCTCAACATTTGACATAAGTTCGAGATTATGGGGGTATGGATTATGGGATAGGTTTAGAGATTAGTTACCAAGTGTTAGGGATTAGGAATTTGGTAACTGGAGACTCGTTGAGATTGGGAAACAAGGAAATTCGAGATTCTTTGAGACAATTTGAGACTGATTGAGATTAGAACCGAGCAGGCACCCTACCTACTCGAACGTCAAGTATCATATACACGCAATTAGGTCAATTTTTTAAAAGCTAGTCATGATACTTTGCGTATATATTATAAGGTCTAGAATCTAGTTAGAAAATTTTCCGTCAAGCTAGTATTCTATTGGTATGAAGAAGCTATGTACGCAGTGCTTACACATCGGCTATGAAGAGTCCACTATTTATGGAGATTTCAAAACTGAGTTAGTAATATGGGGTTGCGCTTTTTTCTTTGCTTTTGCAGGTTCTATAAAAACTTTCCTTTGGGTCCCTGCATCTATACTATTCTTTGTCGCCCTGCTCTACACAACAACGAGCTACAAATTAAAATACTGCGTATGCCCTAAGTGCAAAAATGACTCTATGATCCCGGCTAATTCTCCAAAAGCCATGCAAATTATGGGAGATCACGATCTGGCTGACTATGAGATACAGGTTCCGTCGAAGCGTACCATTCTTGGCATTCCCTTCAGAAACCTAATCCTTATACTAACAACTATCCTGATTGCCATTATGCTCTACAAAAACTTCAACTAATAGAAATGATAATTCTAGATGCTTGCCCATTTTCACGACGTCGCGAACATCAAATAGTGGGGTTACCTATTGAGGTGGAAATCAATATAGAATAGAGCAACCCCTCGATATTTTATTAATTAATAATTAAAAAATTTAGGCATCATTGTTTTGTCCTAGGAAAACAGATAAGGATATGAAGGTGCACTAAGCACAAGGGGTCAAGTCTACATTTGACAATACTTTTGAATTATTTTTCTTCTTCCCCGCTATTTTTTTGAATTATCTTTACTTCCCTCATCATGAACTTCATGCTTCTCGTCTTCATTCTTTTGCTCGAAGTACTCAAGTTCTTCGAGGATTGCAGTTATAGAATTTTTAGAGAAAAACAATATGTTCTTATCCTATAACAATTATTTGGGAATAAATTTATTCGTAGTGAGTCCACATGCTTATAACCTTTACCGTCTTTATATCTTCTAATACCTGATAAACAAGGCGATGTTGAATGTTTATCCTCCGTGAACACGCACCCAAGAGATCGCCAACAAACATTGGGGGTCGTGTCTCAACATTCAACAAAAGGTGAGGCGATGCAGGATTCAGGATGCACGATCCATGATTCAGAACAATACCACTACGGATTCCATCTTCACAAAAAAAGGGGACGCAACCCTTTATTCTTGATAATTATTTTGGGTCGATAGAGAAACCTAGTTCAATAGGGTAATTTCATTCTTGTTAATCTGTACATCTACCTTTGCACCATAGAATATATTCTTTATGTAAGATGTTATTATTTCTAGGGTCGAAGGGTCATGGTGGTGGTCCAGCTTTGTCTCTGGTTGTGGGTAGTATACAAATCCACTGACACATCGATTTTTATATAGAACACGACACGGTGAGAAAGAAAAATCTTCCGGTGAGTGTTCATCAGACCATTTGATACATCGAAAGGTGTATCTTGGGTACTTCATAACAAATTCCTTAGGTTTTATTGAAACGTTCAAAGTTGCAGGAAATAGTGGATTGAGATCTAGGCCACGCTCTTTGAAGAAAGGCCATTGCATCTTAATTGAACCTTCAGGGTAGGGTCTATTTGTACTCAAACCCGATGCTACCATATAACCTTTTATAATGATTCCTGATACCGTTATCCATTCACCTTGCATTTCGGTAAATATAACTGAAATTAAATTCAGTTATTGAAGCACAACACTTAATTAAAGGGGACGCACCCCTTTATTTAAAGGATGAGATCGCCACAGGGCGTTGTCCTTCGCGATGACATGA
>JALLOG010000238.1 GCA_027717645.1 Desulfobacterota bacterium AH_259_B03_O07 | reverse complement strand
AGAATAAGTATTTCTCCATAACCTGTTGAAAGCTGGGGGGAGAGAAGTTACACTTCGCGATTTACAAGCTATGGGCTTAATGGCTGGTGCAAATGCGATGATTCTTGGAAATTATTTAACTACCCCGGGACGAGCACCTGAAGAAGATTTAAGAATGCTTGACGACCTAGAGCTCCCGATCAGAACAGATATCAACAATTAAATTCAAGTATCTATTTCATAAGCCACAGAGATCACAGAGAATTTATAGAAAGGAATTTTAAATTATAAAAATTTTTTTCTCCGAGTCCTCTGTGGCTAAAAGGTTTTTTAATGAGCGACCGTACGAAAAAGCTGGGTAAGATCGACAGAGAATATGTCTGGCACCCTTTTACCCAAATGAAGGAATATGAGGAGCAAGAGCCCATCGTTGTTGAAGGAGGTGAGGGTGTATACCTCTATGATACCGAGGGTAGAAAATATATAGATGGAGTGTCATCTCTTTGGGTCAATATTCATGGCCATAAGGTTCCTGAAATAGATAATGCCATAAAAAATCAGATAGATAAGCTAGGCCACAGTACACTTCTTGGTGTTACAAATCCACCTGCTGCTGAGCTTGCTAAGGAATTGATAGGGATCTGTCCGCCGGGGCTGAAGAAGGTATTTTATTCCGGGGATGGAGCTAGTGCTGTGGAAGTCGCTATAAAAATGGCATTTCAGTACTGGCAGCATAAGGGGAAACCGGATAAGGCAAAATTTGTATACCTTGAAAACGGTTATCATGGAGATACCCTTGGAGCTGTGTCCGTTGGTGGAATAGAATTATTTCATTCCACATTCAAGCCATTGCTGTTTGAGACATATAGGGCGCCTTCTTATTATTGTTACAGATGTCCTCTGGGGAAGACTTATCCGTCATGTGAAATAGCATGTGCGAAAGAAGTAGAAAAAATACTGGAAAAACACCATGAGGAAATATGTGCTGTGATACTTGAACCATATGTTCAGGCAGCAGGTGGAATGATTGTTGCGCCTGAGGGTTATGTGAAGATCGTAAGAGAATATTGTCACAAATACGATGTGTTGATGATTCTTGATGAAGTCGCTACGGGATTTGGTAGGACTGGAAAGATGTTTGCATGCGAGCACGATGGGGTCACACCCGACATTATGGTGTTGGGTAAAGGGTTAACAGGTGGCTACTTGCCACTATCAGCAACAATTACTACACAAAAAGTGTATGATGCGTTTCTTGGGGAATACGAAGAATTCAAAACGTTTTTTCATGGTCACAGTTATGCAGGCAATCCAATTTCTTGTGCGGCCTCCCTTGGTAATCTAGAGGTTTTTAGAAAACATAATACGCTTGAAAATCTGCATGTTAAGATTGATTACTTTGAGGAAGAACTTAAAGAATTCGAAGGGTTAAAACATGTTGGAAATGTGAGAAATAAAGGTCTAATGGCAGGTATAGAGTTAGTTGAAGATAAAGAAACAAAGAAGCCTTTTCCTCTTGAAAGGAAGATAGGATGGGAAGTAGCAGAAAATGCTATGCAACATGAAGTGTTAATCCGCCCTTTAGGAAATGTGGTCGTCCTTATGCCCCCGATTGGGATTCCTATGGAAGACCTTAAGAAGCTTCTAAAGGTTACTTATAAAGCAGTAAAAGAAGCCACTGAATCGTAACAATTTTTAAATCAAATACCTGAACCCCTAAAAAACCTGTATAGGAGCGGCTTCCAGCCGCGATTTCCGTACGCATTAGCGGGGTTAGAAAACCCCGCCTATCTGCAAACAATGAAATCAGCGATAGGCGGGACATTCTTGTCCCGCACTGAGGCCGTGACGGTGGAGATTGCTTCAATTTGCTTTGCAAATCTCGCAATGACCTTATTAGCTGCATGGGCGGTTTGCAATCCTGATTGTTTTCTCTGTATAGTGGCGACCTTAAGGTCGCCGCTACACAAGACAATGATAAGTAGCAGAAGACATTAGTCCCTCATCGATATCCTTTAAATTGACTAAAATAAATATGTGATTACAATAATTACTATTGGAGGCAATTATGAATACAAAACTTATACAAGTCGGTAATTCCAAAGGCTTGAGACTACCTAAAAAACTGGTAAAGAAGTATAAGCTTGATGTTGGTATTGTGCTTGAAGAAAGGGAAGAAGGTATCTTGATTAAACCGATTAAGAGGGATCAAAAGCTATCATGGGAAGATACATACAGGTCTATAGCTAAAGAAAGAGAAGATTGGGATGATCTTGATATAATCACGGGCGATGGCATCTAGTAAACCAATAAAACAATATGAAATATACTTAGCAGATCTTAATCCAACCAGAGGAAGCGAATTAAAAAAAACAAGACCAGTAGTTGTTGTAAGTAAGAATGATATGAACAGGTATTCGGAAACATTAGTAGTTTGTCCCCTTACCACTACTATACACTATACATCCAGAGTGGCGAAGCCGAATCCAAGTTATATGCGGTAAAAAGAAAGCCGAAATAGCGGTTGACCAAATTAGAACCATAAGAAAATCGAGATTGATTAAAAAAATAGATGTAATATCATCGGAAGACGCATTTCTAATTCGTAGGTTGATAACCGAAATGTATGGGGGAATAAAATAGGAGACGGTCAGCCAACCAATCTTGTTGTTGGCTTCAATAATTTCATAGCTTAAAAAATATCTGCTAGATCGATTTTTAAAAACTCTTGCCACGGTAAGCCCTTACCACTACTATAC
>JALLOG010000237.1 GCA_027717645.1 Desulfobacterota bacterium AH_259_B03_O07 | reverse complement strand
TTCCTACACCAGTTCCGACCCTCCCTGCTACACCTGCCCCAGTTCCTAGTCCTACCCCAGTTCCTACACCTATTCCGACCCCCCTTCCTACACCTAGCTGATATTATTGCCTTCCTCAAAGATGTCTATGACTTTCTCAGACATCTCTTGGAACATTGCCCGACCGGGCAATCTTTTCTTATCATATTCTATTTTTACAAATTCATATAATTCAATTGCTTTATAACCCAATCTTTCGTCGTTCGACGAAACTTTATAAGAAAATTAAGCAGTCAGAAAATCGGTCATGCATGACCGATTCTGGCTTGGAGACTGGCTTAATTATGGGGAAAGAAAATATGGTGAAAAGTATTCTCAGGCATTGGAGCAAACAGATTATGAATATGATACTTTAAGAAAGTTTGGATATGTTTCTGATAGGGTAGAAATCGGGAACCGATTCCCGGAGTTAGATTGGACGCATCATATGGTAGTTGCCCCCCTTGAGCCCAAAGAACAAATAAAATGGCATGAATAATGCATATATTTAGATTCCAACCCAATTCTCGGGGAAAACCAGATAATCCATAATCACAGACACGATGACCTAATCCACCCCCCTCTTAATCCTTTGTGCCTATTCCTAATAGTGATGATTGAAGGAATCAACTAGTTTACGCATATAAATGTATCAATTATACTGCTTCCCCTTTTGTCAAGCTCGGTTTAAGTTGGAATCATGAATAGTATAAAATAGCATCTTAGGTTTCTTTCCCAGGAAATCAGTGGTTAGAGGGAAAATTTTTGTTGCCAGGAGCTTATTATTTTTGTATTGTGGGAACAGAAGAGGTTAATGCATAAAATGATTTAATATATACCACGTAAAGAATTGCTCCCCAGCTAAGCTCCTTTACGTGTAGTCCCCTTATATAACAATTTGAAAAACTTGTCAATAGTTGGGCATGGGGTATATGCCTTAATTTCACGTACTAGAAGTGATCCTATTGTTACCTCTTATTATGTTCACCAAGTTCACAAGTTCATTTGTGGCTTAAAATAAGGGTTTTTCAGCTGTTTAGGGAGAACACCCACAATTCCCAAAAATGGCTTAAATAAAGGGTTTATGAACATTGTGAACGTTGTGAACTTTGCTGGGGATATAAAGCATGAAAAGGTAATATTTGTAAGTTATTTTCTTTATAATTTTTACTCTCTTGACTTCATACCTTTATTTGTTTTATAATTTATTATTGTAAATTGGTAAGAGGTCTTGCTGGTGGGGAATCCTGATAAACGTAGTATAAAGCTGAAGTTTGTTTCTGATTTGCTATGTAGCTATAACCTTCCTATTTTTCGATACAATTCTATATACAAACTGAGATACTGGATTGACAAAAGAAGTCGAGCTTTGTGCAAGAGCTTGATTTTTTTATTTTTGAAAATTTCGCTTGCACTGTTTTTTCATAGAAGGAGGTGATGTCCTATGATATAGGTAACATTGCTCAATTTCTCAGAAAGATGGAATAAAAACCAAAATAAGGAGGTAAACAAGTATGAAAGGAAATGTTAGGAATATCAAAAAGCTGGTGATCCTGGCCCTGGTGGCCGTCCTTATGTACGTTGGCAGTGGGATGGTGCTGGCCGGCCAAGGAGGCATGGCTACTAGTGATCTGCTTGGAAGCGAGGTAACAATCCATGGATCCAGAGGTCACCTCATTACCTCCGGCGGGGATGGCTTTAACGCTGGCTTCGTTGGTTCAGCTACGGGGGAAATCGAGGGGGTCGGGGACGTAACTGTCTTCGTCAGTACATCTTGGGACTGGGGAGACGATTCGCAGGTTTACAGGGCCACAGAAACGACGTGCTGCCCCGAACTTGAAGTACACCGTTGCGCCCTGATAAACCATACCGGGCACAAGTTCACGGATGCCCAGTCATTCACCGGTGAGTTCACTACCACCGCGACGGTCACCATTACTGATGAGAATGGAGACGAGATTTTCGGAAAGATCGTGGGTGGAACCAACTGCGAGCTATATGATGCAAGCAATGCCTATACCGGTGTCAACGAGGGCTTAACCAGCTTCGAGATCACTGGGGGCACGGGCGAGTTTGCATCCGCTTCAGGAACGGGTCTCATTCGCTCGCTCTTCGACAATTTTATTGCACCGTCTGGAGCGTTCACTCTCAGCGAGATCTTCCTCCATCTTGATGAACTTGACGACGAAGATGGAGAAGACTAGAGCTTATTCGTGAGCACAAGCTAAGAGAGGCGGGGCTAGGGCATGTGTGGCCCTATCCTAGCCTTTATAGGAAGGGGATTTTTCGGCAGGAATATTCACCTTTATAATTCCCAAAGTTGACACCTAAAAATGTAAGAAATGTTTAATAATATTTGATTGCTTAAAACAAGGGATAAAACCTAGCATCTATTTTGTATGCGTATACAATAGGTTAGAATAAGAGACATGCCATCCTGTACTATTTGCACTCACTCTCAGAGAAATGAAATAGAAAAACTGCTCATTAAAGGCCAATCTGAGCGTGTCATAGCGAATCAATTCTCTATTACACAAGGTTCACTACATAGACATAAAGACTCGCATCTAGATAAAACCCTCTTAAAGGCTAGAGAACTAGAAGAAATGCTTCATGCGGACGACTTGCTTGGCCAGATAAAACACCTTCAGCGTGAGGCTTACGATAACCTCGAACTTGCAAAGGGTGAAAGGGACGTTAAATCAATATCAATGGCACTGCGTGAAGCTCGTGG
>JALLOG010000236.1 GCA_027717645.1 Desulfobacterota bacterium AH_259_B03_O07 | reverse complement strand
TCGCATAACAAGCAGATGGACTGTCACCGGTTCAACTGCTACCAGTTTCTCCGGCGCGTCATCTGCGGCGTTACGCAGCTTGAAACATGGCCCATTACCGCATCTCCTTGGATAATCACTATCGGGAAAAATCAGAATGTCAGCTAAAAACCTAAGGATCACAATATAACCAAAAAACTTTGCAATTTAATTGCACAGAATTCGCTATATTTAAATATTTTTCCCCCTCCTATTCTATTCCTGTTCTATTAGCTTAGAGTTTGAAATTCGCTGGAAATGGGTTGAATTAGCATTAATTCTTATATATGAGACCAACCAAAGTCACAAAAGCATTTCACTAATTATGCCCTCACATAAGTGAACCCGGTCGGATTTATAAATACAGCAAAGCTACGACGATAAGGGGGCGATATTAGCTATAGAAAAAGAAAAAACAATGGTCGTAAAAAGACTCATAGCCACAGGTAGATTAATCAGTCCTTTTGAATCAGAGGATAAAGATAGTTAAGAAGTTCAACAACCTATCGAAATGCGTCCAGATTCTATTTTTTAATCTCTTGTTTAAACAACTGAAATCAAGAGTTTGCAATATATTGCAATTAAATATCCTAATCAATTCGATTGAATTATGTGCTAAGACATTGCTATGGATGAGGATCTAAAGCGAATATTAAAATTTCAAGAGGACAGGGCTTACCAACAGGACTATAATGAGGCAGAGAGAAGGCTTAGAGATTTGGCTTGGGATTCATAATAGTGAGGGAAGTGAGATAGAAAGTAAAAGAAATAAGGTAGAAAAGTCCTTCAATGGCTAGGGTTGCGAAATTGATAAGAACAAGCAGGAATTATGGTTTTTCAGTTACGGATGGATACAAAAGATACAGCTGTTTTAAGGAATTGCGTGGAGAGAAGAGAGAATTTTAATTGATAAGAGCTATAGTTTTTGATATATAATAAGAACAAAAAGGTTTATGCATAAAATGGGTTAATAGTTAGACCTCTCAAAATGGCACTAGATGAGTCCTTGCAGGCAATTTTGGATAAGTGGGGATCTGAGGATCACCTGTATGATTTCCTACACAGCGAGATGGAATCCCTAAGTTGCGTGGTCTTTGGTAAAGAAGTATCTCTTCCCGATATACAAGTCAAACCAAACTGGCTTGCCAGGGGTATTATGGGAGAACACCCAACTGCTGGTGGTGACTACGAGCCGGAAGATAATGAATTTCCTGCTCAAATCGGTTTGTTCCCGTCTGTCCTGTTGGACGAGCGGATGATACAAATCGTTATCGCTCATGAGTTAATCCACCACTGGGAATATATGGTTCACAATGATTGCTCGGAGTTGAATTATCCTGCGGAGATAGACGAGGTTATAGACAGGACATTAAAAACTCCTAAGCGCACAAGCCGCTGGCGTTCTGGTCATTCGGCAAGATTCATATCGAAAGCTACCGTGGTAGCGAGAAAATTGGATCTACCATTACTAGACATGCTCTTTAGAGGATAGTTATATAGAAACAAGATGCTTATCCAGAGGTCATACAAGATTAACTATGAATAAAGATAAAAATATGAACAGCCAATATAAATTAGATACCCCCTTTTAGGTACAGTTGCATACACTTTGACAATTAAATATCCTTATTTGTTAGTAACTGAGATGGGGTCTTAGCCTACCTATAAGGAATTGAGAGAATAACGAACTAACTCAAAGGGATATGATCTCTATTGTCGAAGAATTAAGGGAAATTGGATTATTGGATGGAGATTAAGGTTTAATCTGAGATTTATCCCTCTTCCCAATCTTCCCCACACATATATATACTGAGCCCTCTGGTGGATTATTATTTATCCATTCTTGGAACTTGTCTGAGTCGTCAATAAATATTGAGGCAATCTTATATTTACCCAATTATCCCCTTGACATAAGTAAGGATATTGTGTATAATTATTATACTATGAAAAACATGACTATTAAAGAGTTTTTTGACAGATTCCCGAAGGATGATGCGTGCTTAGACCATATTATGGAAGTTAGATATGGCAAAATAAATCATTGTGATAAATGCAAAAAAGATACGAAATACTCAAGAGTAAGCAGTCAAAGGGCTTACGCTTGCCAGTGGTGCGGGCATCATTTATATCCATGCGTTGGTACACCATTTGAAGGTTCAAGAACCCCATTACAATTATGGTTTTACGCTATTTACCTCTTTACAATCACTCGGAGCGGTGTTTCCGCTAAAGAATTACAGAGGCAACTAGGCGTAACCTATAAAACTGCTTGGCGTATGGCTAAAGAAATAAGAAAGCATATGGGCAAAGTAGACGGAGACGAACAGTTATCCGGAGTGGTTGAGATTGATGATACCTATATCGGCGGTAAAAAACAGGGCAAAAGAGGACGTGGAGCAGAAGGCAAAACAATAGTAATGGGCATGGTTCAAAGAGACGGTGAAGTAATGGCAAAAGTAGTACCCAATATAGAAAAGAAAACCCTACAAACCATTATAGAAAAAAACGTTAAAACCGGAAGCGAAATACATACTGACGAATTACTGACATATAGAGGACTCGACAAAAAGGGTTATCAACATAATACCGTCAATCATGGAATAAAGGAATATGTTAGAGATGATTGCCATGTTAATGCTGTAGAGAATTTCTGGGCTAGGTTAAAGCTATCTATCAAGGGCACGCATATTCATGTATCTAAAAAATACCTACAGAACTACGTAAGGGAAATTGAATATAGGTTTAATTCTCGGAAGAATCCTCAGTTGATGTTTGATGAGTTAATTTCGAGTTATTAGTCATATGGT
>JALLOG010000235.1 GCA_027717645.1 Desulfobacterota bacterium AH_259_B03_O07 | reverse complement strand
TGAACCACTAGATATAGGACAACTTCAGTCAAGTGCATAGCCCTATTAATTAATTGTACATTATTAAGTATTTGGAGGCCGGAGTTACTGTTTGTGGCATATGTGATATGGTGGGAGTAGCAGAAGCAAATTATTATAAGTGGTTTCAATATGCAGGTGACAGCAGAAAAGCGGATCTATATCGAGAATTTCGTGATGCTGTAAAAAAAGCAGAGCCTAAAATTGAATTGCTTTATAACCCAATTTGATATCTGAGCTAACTAACAAACGAAAGGGATGGGGTATATCATTCGTTTTCTCCCGTGCCCAAAGCTATATGAGGAAGATAATTTTCCCTGATTTTATACCAGCTTATATTCTTCCCTTCTGCAAAGCTTTCTGCCACTGCATTATACATCTCTTCAAAATTGGACCCGTCGGTCCAATTATCCTTTTGTAATCTTTTCATATTCCTCCTTTACCCATTTGTAAAATTGGATACAACGTCTAATATCCCTATCGCTCAAGCCTATATCTTTAGCCACCTGTTCATTTATTTTCTTATTAGACTGTGTTTCTTTCTTATAATTAGGATCATTGTAAATCCGCTCTCCAATCTCCCCCTTACCCAAAATAAGCTCATGCCTAGAGTTATAAATTCGCTCAGTTAGGATGGCCCTACAGTCATCTATTAATATCTGATACCATTCTTTCTTTAATACTTTACTAATAACTTCTATCTCTTTACTCATTCATACCGCCTTTAGTCTTTTCAGCCATCCGTTTCCACCTGCCTTGTAGTAGCAAACCCTACTGCAAAAACTCCCCCTATTGTATGGCTTTTGTTGAGTCCTTCTGTATTCATATTCTCCTCTTCTAACCATCTTAATCTCTCAAAACCTTTTAAAAACCGCTTAAGGGTATAATCGTAAATAAAAATAAAGCCATCCTCTTGGATAATTTCAAAGAGCTTATAATTGTAAGTATCTCTGACAATTAAATGATTCACTTTAACTCTTTCGGCAACTCCTCTTTTTTTAACCTACTATCAACTATTTTTGAATCCTTAAATACACTCTTTGCATTGTGAATCCCCTCAATTTCCTCTGGTGTAGGATGTAACCTTATAAGCTCCCTCAGTTCATCTATTGTATAACAAACACCTTTGGGATCATCCCCTTTTACGTGTTTTACCATGCCTTCATTGCTACACAACCAGACGTTACAACCCAGAAATTCAGAATGAATCTCTATCGCCATGTTTCTTTTCGATAGTTCGAATAGGGTTAATCGAGATATACCTTCTATATCAAAACTCGGAGTTTGAGCTTCTTCCTCAACGTTTTCTCTTCCTAAAATTTCGTCCCAAATAGTGCTCATTTTGCCTTACCCCCTTGATTTTCGGGTTTAGACCCGTTACAACCGTTACAAGCCAATGTTTGCAGGCCTTTCATACGTTTTTTATACCCGTTACAAAAGCCTTTTGTAACGCCTTTGAAAAGTGGACGATAGCCAATGTTTGCAGGCGTTGTAACGGTTGTAACGCCTTCAAAGCTAGATATTAGAGGCGTAACGTAAAAATAAGTCATTAAGATGCTCCTTTTTTATAAGATACCCCCGTTTGACACCGTGGCCTTGACGGTGTGTTCCGGAATAATAGCCCAGCTTGTTAAGCATGTCCGAAGCGTGCTTTGGCTTTTCCATCCAATCCAAGCCATTATCATTAAAAACGCTTAAGGCTTCCTTAGCATTTAAAATTAGTTCCGCCTTGCTATCTAATTCAATTCTTAGTATTTCAATCGCTCTAGTGAATGGAATATCCCCTTCATCCAAATTGCGAATACCACTTAACGCCCTAGCTGCCGTTTGTAACTGGGATAATACTCGGTGTGTCTTATCCAGAGACATAATAGGTGCAATTATTGACATTAGTGTTTCGAATGCGTCACGGAGCCTATCATCACACTCGCTAGGGATTAACGAATCATCAAATTGAGAGTATGCCTGCATAATGGTACTTGCATTAGATAATGCAAACATATGCAAATCATCTCTAATTTGTTGGTACTTATCCTGTGAACGGTATGCCAACCGTTCAACCTTTTCACCTCTTTTTTTACGTGCAAGTTCAATTTTAAGACTTCGGTCGGATACCGTATCGGGAAGAGAAGAAATGCCAGACAAAGCGATAGGACGGAAAACGTCGTGGAATCTAACCTTATGCTCTTTTCCCTCACACCTACCAACAACGCCATCATGCCGGTAAGCCGTGTTTAGGATAGAAATTAGATCACCTTTATCCTTATTTTTATAAAGGCCTTCAGCTTCATCCCAGCATAGAGTTCCCCCGGTGATTGCAGGTACTCGAAATAACGGAGCTTCCGATGGACTTGTTTCAATCCCATTTGAGTTGAAACTGAGCAGTGCAATAATTTCTAGCAGTTTTGTTTTTCCACATCTCTTTATAGGTGACTTCACCCAATAATAAGCATACAAAGGAAAAACCCGGTAGAGGTATGTCCCCATAACCCATACCGCCGTTAGGTCGCCTTGCAAGTCACGTTGAAAAATAATGTGATTAGTCAGTAAATTTTTAATCGTATTAAATAATTTCACGGGATCAACCGTTTTACCCTCCAAATATTCCTGGATACCAATTTTAGAAAATTTTAGTTGTTGAGGATAAACACCCACGGATTTTGTTCGTTCAATTTCACCTAGCGAGATCAACTTTCGATTAGTGATAAATAGGGGTTTTTTACCGTTTGGAATTCCGTAGATGAGGTTCCCATTTATCACATCCATTCCTGGGTGCATCATAGGTTTGGCGTCAACGGGTATATCGTTCTGATT
>JALLOG010000234.1 GCA_027717645.1 Desulfobacterota bacterium AH_259_B03_O07 | reverse complement strand
GACGCAACCGGCTATTGGTTATGCAGTCAGCCGTGGCGAACAGCTTGCAAAAAATCTGGATTACAGGCTCACATAATGAGTTTTTTACTTATTTATGGACGTCCCTCTTCTTTTGCTTGATAACGATTGAGATATTTCCATGAAATTACGAACTTAAGATTTTGGAGATTTAAAACTAAAATTTAGTTTATTAACTTGCATACCTAGGTCGGAAAAAGGAGGGTGTGCAACTGAATTGTGAAAAATTTTCATAATTTATTTCATATTGTGTATTAACGTGCCAAATTCATTGAATTATTTTGACTATTATGGGAACCTTAAGAATTAGATAATACTCCTTCAAGTCCCTTACTTTAAGGAGTAAAAAAAAGCTATTAAAGGACAGGAAAATGCTTATAGAAACAAAAATAAGAACTATCATCAAGACACTTTCATGGAGAGTTACGGCTACCCTAACTACAATAGCTATAGCTTTAGCTATAACCAGGAGGATTGATATAGCAATTGAGATAGGAATCATAGAAGTTTTCATGAAAATTCTTATCTATTATTTACACGAAAGATTATGGACACATATGTCTATAGGGATTAAGGAAAAAACCCCGATAGTCCTGTGGTTTACAGGACTTTCAGGTTGTGGAAAATCGCAGCTTTCACAGGCAATTTATGAGAAATTACAACAAAAGAAAATAAGAGTAGAGTACTTTAATGGTAGAAAAATACGTGAGCTATTTCCTGAAATTGGGTATTCACCCGAAAAGAGAAATGAACATATAAAACAAATCGGTTCATTAGTCAAAATTTTAGAGAAGAATAATACAAGCGTGGTTGGATCGTTTGAAAGTCCTTTTGAAGAATCAAGGGAGTACTTACGTAGTATTTTAAAAAATTATATCGAAATACACGTTTATGCAACTCTTGATTATTGTATTAAAAATGATATCAGGGGATTATATAAAAAAGCATTTAGCGGAAAATTGGATAATTTTGTGGGTGTATCAATTAAATATGAAGAGCCTAAGACCCCAAATATAAAAATTGATTTCGAACATCAACCTGTCGATGAATCTACTAATCAAATTATTAATTATTTAGAAAAAAACAATTATTTATAAAATGGATGAACCCACTTTATCTCTCTGAGACATTATGATTAAAGTGAATTGGTCATAAAGTATATAACAATAGATGATAACAAGTAAACCCATTTTATGCATTAATTATTTGTCTAACTTACTTAAATTACAACATATATGAAATTACGATAGGTGTTTTTTTGTCATAAGCGTGCTTACTTGGGACTCTATACCGTTTATTGGGGGGGTGGGGTGGTTGCCCCTAGGAGTATAGCCTATTTAGGAAAATCGCTATCTTAAATAACTAGCCCCAAGACCCTACCTTCCAATGTCTTGGGGCTTTTTATTAATTTCGACCACCAACTCATCCCAACTCGTGGTAAATCCCTCTTTTCTTTTTAATACTCTCTCATGTATATCTGAACTTATACGGTTCGTGGATTTAGGGAAATATCAGTTGTATACTGCTCAAAGATTAAGGGGGTTAAAGGATTCCCGCATAATACTCCTTATGGGGAGTTTATACAGAAAAGGTCCCGCATAATCAGTGGTTAGCCGAAGTTGTGCTCCCAAGCGGTTCGTTGAGGAACAGGAACCGTCTATATCTTTATGAATCCTTTGAGCGTAGCAGGAGGAGCTTCATGACTAAAACGATCTTTATGATTCATGGTATGTGGGGCAACGGAAAGAGCTGGGCGAATTACAAGAGCTTTTTTGAGGAAAAAGACTATCACTGTATTACCCCCACTCTACGTTACCATGATATGGATCCGCATGAAGCTCCAGATGCGCAGTTAGGAACTACCAGCCTGTTGGATTACGCCGAAGACCTCGAAAAAGAAATCCATCAACTCGACGTGAAGCCTGTTTTGATGGGACATTCTATGGGTGGTCTCCTCGCCCAAATTCTTGGGAGCCGAGGATTAGCCAAAGCTCTCGTTCTGTTAACTCCTGCGTCACCGTATGGAATTGTGGTGCTAACACCATCGCTGATAAAAAGCTTTTGGAGCATTCTCACGAAATGGGGCTTCTGGAAAAACCCCCACCGTCAGACTTTTGATGAAACAGTATACTCGACGTTGCATCTTCTGCCTGCTAATCAGCGAAAAGAGGTTTTTGACCAATTCGTTTATGAATCTGGACGGGTAGTGGCTGAGATTGGCTTCTGGCTCTTTGATTCCAAGAAGGCATCAAGGGTTGATGAATCAAAGATTACCTGTCCGGTTTTAGTTATTGCCGGTGGCGAAGATAGAATTACACCCGCTTCGGTAGTTCGGAAAGTTGCAGACAAATATCAGTCGGTATCAACGTACAAAGCGTTCACAAACCACGCTCATTGGGTCATTGGGGAACCAGGATGGCAAGAAATCGCAGACTATGTCTCTAATTGGTTAGCTCATGTCTTAGGCGAAAATACTTGAGAATGCAACTTCGCCTAGCACTCGCTGAAGCCGGCCTTTCTCTTTGTCCTAAAGTTGATATATGTGTTCAAGACCTTAATCAGTGTCCAGATAGGTGACCTTCTTCTTCTTCTTCTGATATTTTTGTATTTCAAGAAGAGATTCTTTGTCCATTACCTGGAGCTATGTTGTGAATTGATATAGCTTTACGTGGAATAGCTTCTGAGCCTGTTGGTACTGAAATTCCATTTAATTCTACTAATATTCCTACTGGTGAATTTGATTTAGAATCGTTCGGTTGCAAGTCTTGTAGACAATAGTAGACAATAGGGACGTCCATAAAAAAGTAAATAACTTGACAGTTCTTAGAACTGATG
>JALLOG010000233.1 GCA_027717645.1 Desulfobacterota bacterium AH_259_B03_O07 | reverse complement strand
CTTTTTAAATTGCACAACCAATACCACTTCGGTTACATTTTACGTCGCAGAATACGTATTATTATTGACTTCTATATATGAAATGTTTTATAATATGATAATTAGGTTCCTATAATAATAACTACAGTGTAATAAGAAATAAGGCAGAGGGTGAGTAAAAGATGATGGGGTAGTTGTTGTGCGATCTAAACATAATCGTCTACTTCCTTTAGAGAAGTTTGTATCCCAAAAGACGTATATTCCTAGACTTTTTTTATTCACTCCAAAAGTATTAAGAGATTTGTTACCACTACAAATAAACCTGTTTATCTGTTCCAATACCTGTCTGCGATATAAAACATAAATGTAGATATAAAAGGTTCATGCATAAAATGGGATTATTAGTCTTAAAAGGAAGTTCGTATATGAGATATTGAATCAAGTCAAAGGAAATCAAAGAAGGTCTGCTGTAATGAATCTATCCAGTTCCAAAGTGCGCCGGTTTATCGTACTGGGCTTGTTGTTGATGATGCCCTTCCTCATGGGGGCGTATTTCCCGAGTTGCACGTGCATCACAATAGGCTTCTGGCCGAACCACCCGTGGATTCCCGAGGTGGAACCGAACGGCGGAAATCTTGAGAACAATGCGCTACTAGCAGCGAACCTAGCTAACACCCACGGAACCACGCTATTTGTTCCCTGGACCAACGACTATCATGCACTCACGTACGGGGGCCTGTTCTACGAATTTGAAAGCGGCGACTGTGCGAGCAAGCGCAACGATACAATCATTCGTGCTTACGCACGCGACTTCCTGGAAACCTGGGTGTCATCGGAGGGAGCCGAGCTCAACCTCGAGGTGGTATTTCCGATCCACGTACCGCTAGCTACTGGATGGGGAATCGGCCCCGAGTGCGCACGGAGCTTGGGTGGCAGCTTTCTCGCAAACCCCGCTCTCCGCGACGAGTTCGCCGCATTCATGTTCACCGTGCTTGATATCCTCGAGGAGGAACAGTTCGACGGCCTGCAGTGGGTCGTTTCCGTTGGCAACGAGGTCGACCTCTACCTGAGCGGCGCCGGGCCGATCCCGCCTTTGTGCCTGGGAGCCATAGCTTGCGGCACCTGGGACGAGTTCAGCGACTTTCTTGGAGACATGCGCAATCGGATCCATGAACGCTATGGCGTCTCGCGTTGGGTTGGGACGAGCATGACATGGCACGTCCTCTTACGGACTCCGCGCCCGGGCCAAAACTCTTACTTGTTAAACACCGACAAGTTTTTGACGGCGCGAGACGTCGCAGTCGAGAGCAGCGACGTCATCTTCTTCACCTACTATCCAAACCGCGAGTTCGACCACCCAACCGCTCCCTTCCAGATCCTCCCGCCGGACGATGTCCATATCCATCTATTAACTATGGCTATATTCGCTCAAGACGTACTGTTAGAAAGAGGCCGGCTCACTCCCGTTTACATCCAGGAAGTCGGGTACAGCACGAGCCCGGTCGTGGGCTCAAACCAGGCCATGCAGCGCACGTTTGTGATCGAGTTCTTCGAGGCTCTACACGACTTCCGCCGCTACATCCGTGGCGCCTCGTGGTGGTCGCTCTACGATTGGGGTCCCACGTCTTGCCCGTTTTGGCCCTCGGAAATCCAGCCCATTCTCTGCTTCACAGGGCTGTTAGACAAGGAGGGCGTGCCCAAAACCGCTTGGCCGGCGTTTGTCGATGGCGCCCGCGACGCAGAGACTTGGAGCCCGTGACATCCAAGGCCAGCTCTCCTCGGACCACCAATACCATAAGGATAAATATCGTCATATTAATTCTTGGCAGTATGAAAAAATAGATAAAGCCTACTTTTATGTTGAGCAATTAGCAGATGATTGGTGTTATGAGACTATGGATAAGATCGGGCAAAGCTGCTGGCGGGGTCATTTCGACCTGACCGCGCGGTTAATGAGCCCAAACCGGATTCCGGTATTCCAAAAATTCCTAGTGGTTTAACCAGGGGACCGCTTCGCTTTAATGCTTCTCTGCGATGCCCTTTCAGGGTACGATGAAACAAAAAAGACACTTACAGAAAAAGCTAAATTTTCTGAAATTAGAAACCCAAAAGGACGTGTTAAGAGGCTTGTGCGTCCCGAAGTTGAGATATTATCAATGTATTCAAAGCTTGTTCTCTCAGGGCTTAAGCAGTTTTTTTTAACCCCGGGTTCAAGAAGCGATTTAAACGCAAATTGACAAAAACGTGTTATTTCCCACCAATTAACCACCACCAACTCATCCCAACTCGTGGTATCTCTAGCTGAACGTTTTGATCTACGCATTAACGATGGTGTATGAACCCCTAAAAAGCATATTTTAAGGAGGCAATATATTACTAACGTACTGAACGAGTACATGTTCTTATTTTCTCTTACATATCTCTTGTATAATCTTCTAGCTGTCCTTAAATCCTTACTAAATTGCTTTAAGATAAATTCAGTATTTCTTAATCTATCTTATCTTATATTTTGCACGTAACTATCCAAATCCACACCTTTTTTCTTATATCTCTGTTTCATTGTATGAATTGATTTTTAACTAAGCCCCAGTTTGTCACAAGCCTCTTTAAGGCTGTAAAAATCGTAATTTTTTAGCAAATAATCAATAACTTTTTGTAGCTTATTGGGAAAATCACTCAATTTTACTTCTTTCTTTTGTTCTATTGGCTGTAGTTTGCTCATAATAAAACAGTTAACCTTGATAAGCTATATCCTGAAAGTGGGAATTGCACCTTGTAATAGTGAACGAGTGCGCTAACAAGCGAAATGCAACAATACTACAGTTGGCTTTATGAGCAAGAGCCGGAAGGAGGGTTAACCTCCCACCGGCTTGGAGTGTA
>JALLOG010000232.1 GCA_027717645.1 Desulfobacterota bacterium AH_259_B03_O07 | reverse complement strand
CCTTAGGAAAGGTGCGTGAATGTATCCACGATAGCATTCATCATCATTTTGGCCTGACAAACTTTAAGTCAATATTGCATACGATCGACTTGTTTCATAAAAAATTACTAGAAAGGGGCGAGGATGGTATTGCTGGAATCAAGAAAGACCTCGATTATCCAGTCAAGAAAATAATCAGCTATCTAAATGAAGAAGGAACGGAGGATCAAAAGCAAGCAGAAATCAATCTTGACTATTTGAGTCGGCAGGTTGATATCATGGAAAAAATGGCCCTCGAGATGGACGAGAAATATAAAAAACGAGTTTAGGTCAAAAAAATAACGGAAGCTCCGCTTAACGTGAAGTTATTGATTCTCACATACTAATTTTTGCAAGCGAAGATATTTGTTTTTGATATGTCCAATTTGTATCTACCATGAGTATCTGTTTTGACAGTTATCGGTGAAGAAATAGTGGCGTAATCCATCCCGTTAAGTTAATCGGGATCTTACTACTACAAGTAATTAGATCCGGCAGCTCAAATCTCCTTTACGTTGTAGTCACAATACCAACGAAATTTACTCGTTTTTATCACAAATAGGAGTATTAAAACTTTAATAATCTGAATTGGTTAAGTAGATTGTCGGGCTTTTAAAATATCAACTATAACTTAATAATGTTGAAGATACACAATTTATAACTCATAATAAATTATCGTTTATAGTTAATTATTATATAAAAGTACGAAAGTGCAAATGAGAGGTTTTTTCTTATTAAGCCTATCTTATTAGGTTATGGTTATTATATCCGTAATTTTTCTTACGATTGAAATTTCATTCCTTTTCAAATTTATATACATCCCTGAATACTTACCTTGCATTAAGCTAATAGAAGAATTTTCGGTTTATTGTATTGTTTTTTTTATTTTCATGGTGGATTATCTATTTTTTAAGCCAAATATTAGAAATACCTTCGTAAGGTGGTATTTACGTAATCACAGTATGTTTAGGGTTGAAAATATAGAGGAAATACTGGATGAAACAGAATTGGAAAAATTAGGGAAGTCACTGATTGAGAAAGCTCGATCATCTATAACTAATATTGCACTTTTTAATGCATCGATCTCTCTTATTATCCTTATTTTAATTCGGCACGGGGTAGATGATTTATCAGTCTTTCAAAATTGGCTTAAACCGACAATTATTTTCCTAGCTTTATTAACAATTATAATTTTTGTCTTTTCAATAGATTTGTTAGATGCAGTTAGCAATCAGTTTAAAGAAACAAACATAAATCCATTTGCAGCCCATATACGAGACAATTCTATAAAAACTAAAGACATACATAAAAAACTCAATTTCTATAAGAGAATTGGAAACATATGGCCGAAAGGTGGAATTTCTTATACATACTCCGGCTATGCTTTATATACAATACTTATTTTAATGACGATAGCATTCTTGTATCCAAGATTTACAGGATTCTTATTGGGAGCATTCGTATACTTAGGATATCCAATATTATTTGGTTATAAACTATATAATGGAAATGAAATTGAAATAGATGATGGTAACGAGTCAAAAGCGATTTCTCTAATCGTTGCATTGATTATTTTAATCTTGGCTACATTAATATACATAAAAAACCCATTAGGATCGTGCTTGGAAACTTGATATTCTTTAGCAATGATGTCCAAATCATATTTTAAATCTATAGTTCGTTCAAACTATGGTAAAAAAGCCAAAGAGTACCAAAAAAATCCGACCTTCAACAATCGAACTTGGAAAAACTTATTAAATGTTTCGATAAAACAAGAGTTTCGTTTCCACGTGGCAATATTTATTGATGCCGTTTTTTTCGATAATATCACTGCTTATATAGGATTAGACTTATCAATGGAGATGCTTTCTCAAACTGTTCGGAAAAAAAACTGCTATTTTGTTAATGGAGATTTAGAAGAAATCCCTTTCAATGATGAGACCTTTTCTGTCGTAATTTCTAATTCTGTATTGCATTGGTTAAATATCCCAGAATACGGTTTAACGCCACGCCTGGCGTGTGGAGAAATTGATAATTATGAAGCTATTATTACCAAGACAAGAGATATTGTGAAAATACTACTAGAAAATAATCTAATAAATCAATAGAGTGTACGTGGACGACACTAATTCAACCATACTTTTTTGAGAGTTCTGGCAACAACTTAGACCTATTTTCTAATCTAGTTTTATATCGTAATATGGAGTGCGGTGTTAGCACCAGAATTAGACTTCCTTTTAGCTGATCAAGCCGTAGCTGCTCGTAGAGCAATAACTTTAGACATGGAAATGAGAGAAACAGGCAGGTCTGAAAAGGCTGACCAATGTATGAAGGCGTGTCAAATTGCTTTAGCTTTATTAAGATAAGAATCTTAAATCGTAATAATAAGGACTTTCAAAATCCTAATAAAGAACCAAAATCAGACAGCTAAAACCCCCCTTGTACCTGCCTGTAGAAAATTTAATAGAACTTGTGTAAAGTTAATATCATAACTCAACATACGATTAACAATAACTCCAACTTAATCAAACAAATTAGGAAAAGGTATTCTGCTTGATAATAGCTATATGGGAATCCGTTCCATCAATGATCAGAAAAGTATTGCTCTAGAAATTATTAAGAATTGAGGTGGGTTACAACTTTATTTATTTATATTCGGCAGCTCAAGTCTCCTTACGTTGTAGTCACAATACCAACGAAATTTACTCATTCATTTCTCAAACTACATCATCAAAAATTCAATGATATAAGCCAGTTAGTTATCACCCGGAATACCATCTGAGCGATCCGCAATCGAAAGGATTTAGCTTTGGATTTTGTAATAACATGCAAGGTATAACTA
>JALLOG010000231.1 GCA_027717645.1 Desulfobacterota bacterium AH_259_B03_O07 | reverse complement strand
CTTGATTTTTGTTACTTTGTATCAAGACAAAGTAAAATAAAATATTAAACGATGGATCCACGATTAAATCATTCGAGGATGACGGATGAGTAAATTTCGAGAAAATTTATTATTTTTTTGGATCCTGTCCTCGAATTACGTGACATCGGCAATGACAGACGAGAGGAAACCCTGTAGCAAGCTACAGGGAATTCGCTAGATAATTTGCTTAATAACTAAGTCTGCACCGGTCTTTACTAAATGATAATCGTCAAGAAATTCATTTCGTTTTTGATAGATTCTCCTCAACCAATTCGCATATAATATGTGCAACAGTTATCTGTAACTCCTGTATCCTCGGTGTTGATTCTGAAGGCACATGTATCATACAATCGATCTTACCCTTCACAGTTTTTATATTACCCCCCATCGAAACAATTGTTTTTAGACCCAAGTATTTCGCGGTTTCTATTCCTTTTAGGACATTTTTAGATCTCCCACTTGTCGAAATCGCCCAGGCAACATCACCCCTTTTTCCAAGCGCTTCGATTTGTCTCGAAAAAATATTGATAAATGAGTTATCGTTTCCTATCGAAGTAAGAATCGAGGTGTCAGTGGTAAGCGCAATAGCCGAAAACGCCTTTCTATTAATAAGAAAGCGATTTACAAACTCCGATGCGATATGTTGGGCATCAGCGGCACTACCGCCATTTCCAAATAATAAAATTTTACCCCCAGATCTAAGACACTTCTGAACAATTTCAGTGGCCTTTACAATTTCTTTTACAGATTCCTTAGCAAATCGAAGCTTCAGCTCGGCACTTTCTCTAAGTTGTGAAACTATATGTTCCTTCATTTTTTATGATCTTTTAAACATCTTCTTTAGTTCAGTAAAGGATAGTTCCCTCGCAACAGGTCTGCCATGGGGACAAGAATGGGGAAATCGCGCATAATCAAGGCCTTCCAACAAGGCTTTAATTTGATCATGATCTAATACATCATTAGCCCTTATCGAAGAATGACAGGCAATCGTTGAAATTATATTGTCTAATTTCTCTGAGAGACTTCTTTCTTTGTCTGTTGCCGCAATCTCACCAATCACATCTTTAATAAGCCCCTTCAAGTCTGCCTTCTTGAAGATTGCAGGAATCGATCTTACAAGGAATGCACCTTCACCAAACTCTTCAATCTTTATACCAATTTTCTCTATTTCTTCCAAGTTCATTTTTAGCAGCTCAGATTCGTAAGGTGAGAGCTCTAGGGTGGTCGGAATTAACAACTCTTGTACTTCACTCTTATTTTTATTTAAATAAGATTCTTTTAATTTCTCGAAATTTATTCTTTCGTGTGCAGCATGCTGGTCAATTAGAATAATTCCATTGTTTGATTCACATACAATGTATAAATCTCCAACCTGTCCAACAATCTTTAAACTCGAGAAATAACCTTTTTTACCAAAGATATCTTCACGATCTTGTTCTTTGTCACGAATTACTTCAGTTTTAATGTTACTGGGACTCTCGTAACCTAAGGAAAATCCATATTTATGATCCTCTATGTATTTTCCTCCCCCATGTGATTCTGATCTATTATCTTTCTCAAAATCCCTTAATTCATAACCTTTCCTAAATTCGTGAAATTCATATACAGCGTTTTCTACTCTCTTATGATAATCCTTTATCCAGGGAGCACTGGTAAGCATTTCAGATATAGCATGTTTAATTAAATCGCCTACTCTCCTCGGACTCTTAAATCTGACCTCGTTTTTAGTCGGATGAACATTTACATCAACCTCATGAATTGGAATCCGTATTGATAACACGCCCTGAGGGTATCTTCCTTTTTCTATAATTCTTCCATAAGATTCAATAGCAATCCTTGTTAAAAGTCTATCTCTAATGGCTCGGAAGTTTACGTATGTATATAATCTTTGGGTAGTTGATCTGGATTCATCCGGACCATTCATATACCCATGGACACTAATGCCTTCATCTTCAGCATATACCTTATAAAGGTCAGTATCTGGGAATATTTCTGGAAGTCTGTCATCTATTGAATTCCTCTCAGGAAGATTAATCAAGGCTCTACCATCACTTAATACCTCAAATCTAACATTGGGACCCGAAAGTGCTACTCTCTGAATTACATCAATTATATTTCTAAGTTCAGTTTCAGTAGTCTTCAAAAACTTAAGTCTTGGTGGAGTATTATAAAAAAGATCCCTCAATTCAACAATCGTTCCAGGAGGACATCCCGTTTCTTCAACACTTTTTATTGTTCCTCCCATAACATTAATGGTAGTGCCAACCAATTCCTCTTTTGTTCTCGTTGTTATACTAAACCTAGATACACTCGCGATGCTGGGAAGCGCCTCACCACGAAAACCTAGAGTTTGAATTGTAAAAAGGTCGTTTATATTCTTTAGCTTACTGGTTGCATGCCGTTCAAGAGCTAGGAGAGCATCATCCTTACACATTCCTTCTCCGTTGTCTGAAACCTTGATTAATTTTTTACCCCCCCCCCTGAGCTCGACTCTTATACTGGTAGAACCGGCGTCAATAGAGTTCTCGATCAGCTCCTTCACAACAGATGAAGGCCTTTCAACTATCTCACCAGCGGCTATCCTTGATACTACATTATCGGAAAGAATCCGGATATTTCCCATCCTTTAAAGCCAGTTTACATAAAAGTGAAACACGAGTCAAAATGGACTTAAGACTAGTAAATGAACAGCCGTGCCCCAAGCTGCAGGGTATCTAAATATAAAAGGATATTCTTCATGATAAATGACAATAGGGAGTTTCCTTCTTAAAAAGGCAATAGCCCTCAACCTGTCATTTCTTTAGATGTCACGTAATTCATGGACAAAATTGATAAAATTT
>JALLOG010000230.1 GCA_027717645.1 Desulfobacterota bacterium AH_259_B03_O07 | reverse complement strand
TGGTTAAAAATGGTTAATGAACAATTTAATATTTTAAAACTATTGATTGAACACTCAGAGGAGAAGTTTAGTATACGCAAGATTTCTAAAATAAGAAATATTAATTACAAATCCGCTTATCAGGCTATTAAAAAACTACTAGAAAAAAATCTTATAATATCAGAAAATCTTGGAAACGTTAGGGAAATATCCTTTACTTTAAAATTCGATCCTCTAGTTTATGAAGTAGAGAACGATAGAAGGCAAAAATTATTAAACAATACTAACTTTAAGGTACTTTATAATCATGTTTACGACTTTGAACATCCAATAATTGTCCTACTTTTTGGTTCCAATGCAAAACAAGTTAAAAATAAGAAGTCAGATATTGACTTACTTATAATTACTGATCATCAAAAAGAAATTGAAAGAGAATTAAATCTACTCCCTTTACCCATCCATCTAACCATTATTACCTACAAAGATTTTGTGGAAATGTCTACAAGTAAAAAATTTAATGTAGTAAATGAAGCATTGAAAAAGAATATTATTTTAGCTGGCATAGAAGAATACTATAGGTTGCTTGACCATGTTAGACAAAAAACGGATTGAAGAAGCTCAAAAGAATGTTCAAGCTTACCTAAGTGAGGGACTATTAGTGAAGTACAAGAAATATAATTCCAATATATTCCAAGTATATGTTAATAATGCAAAGGAAAGCCTTAAGATTGCAGAACTATTATTAAACGACCAATATTCTTTTCTGTGGACTATTGTTTGTTCTTATTATTCGATGTTTTACATAGCAAATGCAGTTCTCTATAAATTGGGTTTTAAAGTAGGGCCTAGAATTGCTCATAGAGTAAGTGCTGATTCCTTGATAGTATATGTCAGGAATAAGTTAAAAATTTCTTTAATTGAGGATTATGAGGAAGCTAAAGAAGAAGCCCTTGAACTTGCTGGCTTGAAAACAGACGAGCTTTTACAGTCATTTGATTATGAAAGAATAAAAAGATCCAGGTTTCAGTATGAAACAACTGATGAAATCAAGCAAAGTAAAGCAAAGACATCTTTTCAAAGAGCAAAAGAATTTATTTTTGAAATGGAAAAGTTAATAGAGAAAATGGAACAATAAAGGAATCTTCACATTAACTATTACCCATTGTCTTGAACTTATTAAACAATTCATTTGTTCAGATGAAATTTTGTTAAAGGCTGCTAAGTTAGAGGGATTTAAAGTCAATAATCCTGAAAAAGTATAGATCGATGTGAAAATCATCAAATATATGGTAATTCATTCTTTTAAAGAATAAATAGTAGAAGATTTTTTTCTTTTCTCATTTAATCAATTTTAACCATTTCCACATCATGTAGTTTATACAAATCAAAAACTAACACTGCTAAATTCTTATTCTCAGGGTAATTTCCTGGTGACATGCTTAAAGCTTCCAGAAACATCAACTGTCTCGTGAATATGACCAGGCAATGTTATATATGGTTGAATTTTCTGAACAAATAGCTTTACAGCAATGCTTCCCACATTTTGTCCAGAATAAAGCCTGTCTAAATTTGTATTATTAGGAGGAGCGTGGATTACATAAACTGTTTTAGAAGCATTTACTGTGTATAAAGAAGAATCCAAGTCTTTTTGAATAGAATCTTCTTTTTCCATTTCAGGTTGGAAACTAATTTTTTTCAAACCAGAAGACCTTATTGACATATTTTTATTTTTATCATCCTATAGGGATAGTATCCCAAATAAGATGACTATATGGAAAGTTTCCATATAGTCAATATTTGGCAACTTAGATACGAAGGGAGAAACAACATGTCACACAAAGGAAAAATCCAGCTTACTATCATCTTCACGGCCACCCCTGACCTTGTTGAGGAGGGCGACCGGATCTGGGCTAGCCACGCTGCGTGGATGGAGGAATCGCACTATCGAGAGGGGGACAAGGCCCTAATGCGATACAACCTCTCGAGGGGATCAGAGCTGTCAAACCCGGTGGACCCATCGTCTGACCCAACAGGTAACATGAATTATGTTCTGACTGAAGTGTACGAGAGCCAGGCTGGTGTGGAAGACCATTGGAAGCAAGGCTCCGAGAATTGGAAGGACTTCCCCGCCCTTGTGGAGTGGGCCGCAAGTGCAAGATTATGGCGTTGCCTGCTGGCGGTCCTGTCATTCATTCGCTCTGGTAGCCTGCACGACGGCAGACTCTGTCCGGGTCCAACCCTTAAAATGAAGGTTCAAGAAATCCGGAGTTCGAAGCGAGCAATATAACTATGCCAACAAAGCTCTGCAACAGACAGATTATAGCCGCTGGGCCTTTTCGAGGCCCTGATTCACGCTGAACAACTGTCCGCCACCACCGTAATAGAACAATAGAAATCACCATCTTCAGCTTTAACAGTAGATGAAGGCCGGATGCCCGAATCACACGATTTTATTAGTTCCGTCAGACCTTGGCCATAGTCTGAGGCCTCTTTGCCTTCAAGTTCAAACATTATCCCTGTCTCATATGTCGTGAACTTAAATCGTTTGAAAAATGATCAGGAACTTGTTAGACTGGTCTAAAACTAGTCTGAGGTAAATAAATATGAAAAAAGTTGGTGCATATGAGGCCAAAACACATTTACCCAAGTTACTTGAACGTGTAATAAAGGGTGAACGTTTTACGATAACAAAACACGGTGTGCCCGTCGCTGTATTGCAACCTGCCGAATCAGTAAAAAGAGCTGATCCTAAACTTATTATCTCTGAGTTACGTAAGTTCCGTGACAAACACATCCTTAAGGGTCTATCTATCCGTGAAATGATTGAGGAAGGTAGGCGATAAGTGGATGAAATTTTTGTTATTGACAATTCTGTAGTCATGTCATGGTGTTTTAAAG
>JALLOG010000022.1 GCA_027717645.1 Desulfobacterota bacterium AH_259_B03_O07 | reverse complement strand
TACTTACCTAATAAAGAATAATAAGGTGATCAAATTGAATAAGGATAGTTATAACATAGCAGTTGTGGGAGCAACTGGAGCAGTGGGGCAGGAAATGATAAAGATCCTCGACGAGAGGGGATTTCCCGTTGATGAGCTAACACTCCTAGCCTCAGAAAAGTCCCTTGGAAAGGAGCTAGAATTCAGAGGGGATAAAGTAAGGGTTAATAAATTACATTCAGACTCGTTCAAAGGAATAGATATTGGTCTCTTCTCCGCAGGTGCTTCAAGAAGCAGGGAATATGCCCCCGAAGCTGTTAAGGCTGGAGCAATAGTCGTGGATAATAGCTCGGCGTTCAGAATGGAGCCGGATGTTCCACTAGTGATCCCGGAAATAAATGTCCAAAGGATCTCTGATTACAAAAAAAGGGGAATAATTTCGAACCCAAATTGCACGACAGCCGTTGCCCTAATGGCGCTCAAGCCAATTCACGATATTGGGAGAATAAAAAGAGTTGTCGCTTGCAGCTACCAGGCTGTGTCAGGTGCGGGGGCACAGGCTATGGAAGAACTCCGAATTCAATCGAAGGCTTTGCTAGAGGACAAAGCAATTGAAACAAATGTTTTTCCTCACCAGATAGCTTTCAATTTGCTCCCCCAAATAGACATCTTTTTAGAGAATGGATATACAAAAGAGGAAATGAAACTCCATAATGAGGCAAGGAAAATACTGGAAGACGACTCTATACAATTAACAGCCACAACTGTCAGGGTTCCAGTATATCGTTCCCATTCGATAGCTATCAATGTTGAGACTGTAAGGAAAATCTCAGTCGGTGAAGCAAAGAAAGCATTTAAGAATTTCCCTGGACTAACGGTGATTGACGAACCCCAGAATCTAAAATATCCAATGCCTATAGACGCTGCGGGTATAGATGATTGTCTAATAGGAAGAATCAGAGAGGACTATACAGTTCCTGCAGGTTTGAGTTTCTGGGTGGTAGGTGATCAACTTAGAAAAGGGGCGGCATTGAACGCAGTTCAGATAGCAGAAAATCTCATAAACTACTATGTTTAAAATCCCCATTGTAACGCCTCTTCATAAGCTGATTAAAAGATATCTTAGCAATGGAGAAAAACAGAATTTGACCGAACTTCCTTCAAACTTAAAAAATGGTTTAGAAGGTTACTTGAAACAAGAAGAAGTAGTAATATTCACATTAAGAAACTACAGAGCAATGTACATAGCTCCAAGGTGGCTCGACAGTAACACATTTTTTAACTCCTGGTTCATAATCACAAACCAAAGAATTTTAATCTTAAGAAACTCTTCCTCGCTTAAGATTTTTAGAGATATACCTTTTGATGACATACATCGAGCCAATTATGAAATGAACAGATTAGAACCTAGAATAACAATCATTTCATCTGATAAGGAAGATAGAATTGATTTTCTTAGCGATGCTATAAGGCATTGTGAAAACATTGAAGAAATATTTAATAATGCCCTAGTGGATGCTAGGGAAAGAGCAAAAACATCTGCAGCCGGTGACACTATGTTTTGTTTTAACTGTGGGTCAAAAATACCAAGGAAGAGCAAATTTTGTTCTGAATGTGGTCAGGAGCTTATTCAATAAGCCTTATTCCTTGATTTCCATAACATCTTCAATATAATGAAGGCAACGATTGATATTGGAGACTTAATAGATGATACACGGCTCTATAGTGGCTATTGTAACCCCATTCAATAATGGAAATATAGATGATGACGCCTTTAAAGAATTGATTGAGTTTCAGATTGAGAACGGAACTCATGGAATAGTTCCCTGTGGAACAACGGGTGAATCTCCTACACTCTCACATGAAGAACACGAGTATGTCATTGAACTAACCGTAAAAGCAGTAAAGAAGCGAATACCGGTCGTTGCTGGAACTGGTTCGAATAGCACTCTGGAGGCAATCAGACTTACTAAATTTGCCGAAAAAGTTGGAGCAGACGCTGCCCTTTTGGTGGTCCCCTATTATAACAAGCCAACCCAAGAGGGCCTTTTTCTTCACTTCAAAAAAATCGCCTCAGAGGTTGAAATACCACTACTCCTCTACAATATTCCCGGAAGATCGGGAATAAATATGAATCCTGAGACGATAGCCAGATTGTCCAGGGACTGTAGAAACATCATAGGTGTAAAAGAGGCCAGTGGATCAATTCAACAAGCCAGTAAAATTCTGTATCTATGTGGTATGGATTTCGTGTTGCTTTCTGGCGAAGATGCACTAAATTTTCCACTTCTATCAATAGGCGGAAAGGGGTTTATAACAGTTGCTGCAAATGTAGCGCCAAGAGACGTCTCAGAGCTCTATAACATGTTCATCAAAGGAGAGATAAACCAATCAAGGGAATTACACTATAAACTTCATCCCTTAAATGAGGCAATGTTTCTCGAAACAAATCCCATTCCAGTTAAAGCGGCGCTTAGTCTAATGGGAAAGGTAAAGTCCGAATGCCGGCTTCCTCTTTCAAGAATCAATGATATCAACTTGGAAAAACTTAAAAGCACTCTACAAGAATATAGTTTAATAAACTAAATTGAGCCCACCAGATTATTCTTTTGAAGAGAAGCTATGGATAGCGGGCAAACTTCCTGCAGGAGTTGATGAAGCTGGAAGAGGTCCCCTTGCCGGGCCGGTAGTTGCAGCTGCGGTAATACTCCCGAAAGAATGCACGCTTAACAATTTGGACGACTCTAAGAAACTAGCTCCTGAAAAACGGGTAATAATTTTAGAGCAGATTAGCGAATTCGCGATATCAACTTCTGTTGGCATTATCTATTCTGATTTAATTGATAAAATTAATATACTCAGGGCAGCTATTCTTGCCATGGAAAAAGCCGTAAAGCATCTCGAAAAGACCCCTGACTTCCTTTTAATCGACGGTAACTTTCGTATTTCCATTCCAATTCCACAGGAACCAATTGTCAAAGGTGATTCTAAATGCTGTTCGATTGCCGCCGCTTCGATTCTAGCCAAAGTCACAAGGGATAAGATTATGAATTATTATCACAGCCTCTATCCTGAATACAATTTCAGGAAACACAAAGGTTATCCGACAAAAGAGCATCTTGAAGCAATTAGAAGATTTGGTCCTTCACCAATTCATAGGAAAACTTTTCGAGGGGTTTTGAAATTTTAAAAAAGTGATATACTATTAATATAAATCTTGACATTTTATAAACTTTAATCTAGGGTGTTAGATATGCAAGACGATAGGGCTGAGATCAGCTTACCCGATAAGATATATTTTAGGATAGGCGAGGTCAGTGAGTTTACAGTTATAAAACCATACGTTCTTCGCTATTGGGAAAGCGAGTTCCCGGACATAAAACCCATCAGAAGAAAATCTCAAAGACTATATGATAGGGAAACAATTCATTTAATCTTGAAGATCAAAAATATGCTGTATGAGCAGAATTTCACGATTACGGGAGCTAAGAAAAAACTTAAGGAACAAGACAATCAAAAACGTGTTAGCACAAAAGTAAACGTTTTATTACATGAAGTACTGAGTGAGTTAAAATCTATCAAAAAACTTACAGAATAACTTACTCAGATTCCTATCTATCCATCAAATCATTCAAAAAAGTCGGGGTGTAGCGTAGTTGGTAGCGCATCGGCCTGGGGGGCCGGGGGTCGCTGGTTCGAGTCCAGTCACCCCGACCATTATTATTTATGTCAATAAGAATACTCATATCTAATGATGACGGAATAAACTCCAAAGGTCTTTACGCACTAGCCGATTCCCTAAGAGCTCTCGGCGAAGTATTTGTAGTTGCACCGGATCGTGAGCAAAGCGCCGCAAGCCATGCTCTAAGCCTTCATAATCCACTTAGAATAGAAGAAATAGACGAAAACATTTACTGCGTCGATGGCACTCCGACTGATTGTATTAACCTTGCCGTTAATGGGATATTAAAAGATAAACATCCCAATCTTATTGTTTCAGGCATAAATAAAGGAGAAAACCTTGGTGACGATATAACATATTCAGGAACCGTTAGTGCTGCAATGGAAGGGACACTTCTGGGTATTCCTTCAATTGCAGTCTCACTCGCAAGCAAAAAAGATTTTTTCTTTGACACTGCTTCGTTTTACGCACTCCTACTTGCAAAATACGTTATAAAAAAATCCGTTCCTCAAGGTACGCTTTTAAATATTAATGTTCCGAATCTTCCAAAGGATGAAATTAAAGGAATAAAAGTGACAAAACAAGGGAAGCGAGTATATGGAGATCCAATCGTTGAGAAAATTGATCCCAGAGGAAGAAAATATTTCTGGATTGGAGGTGATGAACTCCGTTTTTTAGACATTGAAGATTCAGATTTAGTTGCAGTCAGTCAGGGTTACGTATCAGTAACACCTATAAAACTAGACCTCACAGATTATCGATTGCTCGAATCATTATCGAAAGACTTAACCAAAACGTTTGGACATGCTTAAAAACCTGTACAACTGGGTTCTGCATTGGGCAGATACGAAATATGCTGTTCCAGCACTTTCCATGGTCTCATTCATTGAATCATCATTCTTTCCAATACCACCAGATCCACTACTGATCGCACTATGCCTTGGAAAACCAAAGCGTTCATTCTGGTATGCCACAATTTGCTCAATTATGTCAGTGCTCGGAGGAATATTCGGATATTTAATCGGTTGGGGAATTTGGGAGTTAGTAGATAACTTTTTTTTTAATTATATCATTAGCCAAAAGGCATTTCTCTATGTAAGTGGGAAATACAATGAAAATGCCTTCCTCGCTATTCTTGGTGCCTCTTTTACACCTATTCCATACAAGGTTTTTACAGTAGCGGCCGGTGTATTTAAAGTAAACATATTTATATTGATATTAGCCTCTGCAATAGGGCGTTCTGCGAGATTTTTTATGGAGGCAATTTTGATTTATTTCTATGGCATTAGTATAAAAATGTTTATAGAAAAATATTTTAACCTACTTGCAACAATCTTTTTCCTACTTCTCGTATTAGGGTTTCTCATCGTTAAGTACTTGCTTTAAATCTATATAGGGTGAATAATATTCCTCTTTTCTCGTAGATGAATGTTTGTAAAATTGCGACAAGGGTATTTTAATTTTGTGCTAATTGCTAAATTGACCCTACAAAGACTCATGTGTTAGATTGATATTGAGAGACGATTTTTTCGATGAAGATCAGACAAGTTAGAAATTAATATAGAAATAGATCGATATTTGGGAGAATTCCTATGGGAGATTTTTACCAGACTGAAGTCATTTCCACATTGCATAGATTTAAAGCAGATAACTTCGCAAAATTAGAAGAGGACCTAATCGAATATTCCAGACATAGTCCTATTGCGCTTATACTTCCCAGTTTGTATTCCGAATTACAGGGTGAGGCTCTAAAAAAGATTGTAAGCGAATTAAAGCAAGTTGATTTCCTTAATGAAATAATCGTGACGCTCGGGAATGCAAATGAAGATGAATTTAATTACGCTAAGGATTACTTTTCTGGTCTTCCGCAAAAATTAAAAATAATCTGGAATGAGGGTGAGCGAATAAGGTCACTTTTTCCATTATTTGAAAAAAATGGTCTTTACGTAGGTGATCCTGGAAAGGGGAGAGCAGCGTGGATTGGATATGGCTACGTGCTGGCGGAGGATTCAAGTGAGGTAATTACTTTACATGATTGCGATATCGTTTCATATAATAGGGAACTGTTGGTTAGATTATGCTATCCAGTAGCGAATCCAAACCTCGGGTATGAATTTTGTAAAGGTTACTACCAACGAGTAACAGACAGGATGTATGGTAGGGTGACTAGAATCTTCATAACACCTATAATTAGATCCTTAGAAAAGATTCTAGGCCATCTGCCCTTCCTAGTTTATCTGGACAGCTTCAGATACCCGCTAGCTGGCGAATTCTCAATGGACGCGGATCTAGCAAGGGTAAACCGAATCCCTTCAGACTGGGGACTGGAAGTGGGAGTGCTTGCCGAAGTTTTCAGAAATGTTTCTCCAAAGAGAATATGTCAGGTTGATCTCTGTGATAACTATGATCATAAACATCAAGCTTTATCAGCTGATAATCCACAGGGCGGTCTCCTTAAGATGTGTATAGACATATCCAAGACACTGTTTAGAACTCTTGCATCTGAAGGTGTCCGATTCTCTGATGGATTCTTCAATTCATTGATTGCAACATATCTAAGGACTGCACAGGATACGATTAAAAGTTATAGTGATGATGCAGCCATAAATAGCCTCAAGTTTGATAGACACACCGAAGGTCTCGCCGCAGAAACGTTTGTAAAAGGCCTGAGGATCGCAAGCAGCAGCTTCCTTGAAGACCCATTGGGTTCCCCATTGATTCCCAACTGGAATAGGGTTACATCTGCAATACCGGAAATCCTAGATAAACTTCGAGATGCAGTAAATAAAGATAATGAATAATAACATCTTGGTCTTCACAGACTTAGATGGAACGCTACTGGATTCCGAGACATACTCCTATAAATCTGCTTTGCCCGCTTTGAAACTCATTAAGAATAAAAAAATCCCACTAATTTTTTGCTCAAGTAAGACGAAGTCGGAAATAGAAATGTATAGAAAACGGATTGGAAATGATGATCCGTTTATTTCTGAAAATGGTGGGGGTATATTCATACCCGGGGGCTATTTTTCACAAAAATTTAAGTATGATAAGACAGCTAAAGGCTATGAGATAATTGAATTAGGAACTTCATATATCAAATTAATAGAAGTTTTAAAATCTATAAAAAGAGAATCAGGTTTAAATATTAAGTGCTTTTCGGAGATGACCACAGAAGAAGTGTCCGGATATACAGGGCTCGATGAAAGATTAGCGAAGCTATCCAAGAGGAGACATTTTGATGAGCCATTCCTTATATTCGGAAATGACAAAGAAAGTATATATGTAACAACTGAAATAATTCGCAGAGGTTATAATCATACTCAAGGCGGAATCTTTCACCACATAATGGGCAAAAATGACAAGGGAAAAGCTGTAAAAATATTGATTGGTATATTCAAAAAGAAGCATCCAAAATTATTATCTGTAGCCCTTGGAGACAGTTTTAATGATCTTCCAATGTTTGAGGTTGTAGATAGACCCATCCTACTAAAAAATCCGGATGGGGAGTACGACTCAAGGATAAAACTTAGTAATATGATCTTTGCCGACGGAGTGGGACCCAAGGGATGGAACCAAGCTGTCCTAGCCCTGCTATCAGATCTAAACTAAATCATTATGACATTTTTCTGATCTAAATTTATTACAAATTTAACAAACAAACGGTATGAGATCTTAGATTTTCTATTATAAGAATATTAATAGTTAACTTTAAAAATGCATTTTAATTATCTAAAGATACTTGAATAAATGTTCATATCGCAAGTATAATATTAGTAAATATCGTAAGTAAGTGTAATCATTATCCACGTCAATCTTATGGCGAGACGGAAACCAAAGAGCAAAAGAAGAAGATTAACCACACCTTTTATATTAGCATCAATACTTCTACACCTCCTTATTTTTCTTAGTGTAGCGCTCTTTCTTGTTTACAATAACAACAGGCAAGCTAAAACACCTAGTAAAAAACCACAATTCATAGAAATTACTGAATTACCTGTTCCAAAAGAAAAAGAAACCAAACCCCCAAAAGAAATTAAGCGACTCGCCGAAAGATCACACAAAGCCCCCGAAGAGAAAACCCGAGATGATTTTACAAAACAGGGAAGTGTAGCTCAAATTCCTAAGCCTCAACAACCTCCACAGAAAAAACAACAAAAAGTTGCTAAGAAAAAAGTGGAGAGGCCAAAAAAGCAAGAATCCAAGAAGAAACCCAAAAAGATAGCCTCCATACCAAAGGACATTTTAAAAGATTCAACACGACCAAAAAAGCAAATTGAAGACGAAAAAGATACTGAATTAACCAAAGACGAGCTATTTAAGTCTCCTCCAAGTCAATTTGCTAGACAGCAAAAAAGCTCAAGGGATTTTCAAGGTGCAAGGGATGTAAAGAGGAATGAAGATACAGTTGATCTAAATACAACGGAGTTTAGATACCTATCATATTTTTTAAAGCTCAAAAGACAAATTGAAGGCGTTTGGCATTATCCAGAAACATCCCGAATAAGGGGCGAACAAGGTGAGCTATTACTCATATTTACAATAAGAAGTGATGGATATTTAGAGAATGTAAGATTGCTGAACTCTTCTGGATTTAGGCGTCTTGATGACGAAGCAATACGCGCAATCAGAGTCGCTAATCCTTTCAGCCCCTTCCCCAGGAGCTGGGATTTAGAAAGATTAAATATCAGGGCCATATTTAGATATAGTTTTGGCTGGTCAATCAGATAGCAAACTCAATCATTTTCAACAAAACGGATTTAATCTATTAAAACTCCAGGCTCACCCCTTTTCCTTTTCCTTATTTCACCAATTACCATTGCCTTCTCTTTAAGGTTTCTAAGTTTCCTTAAAACCCTATCTGTATCAGTGCTTGATATTATTGAAATCATCCCGATTCCGCAGTTAAAAGTTCTATACATCTCAACTTCATCTATTCGTCCCTTCATTTTTATTAACTTAAAGATCGATGGAAGCCTCCAAAGCGAAGAGTCCAAAACAGCTTTTAATCCTTTAGGAACTACCCTCGGCACATTCTCAATCAGCCCCCCACCTGTAATATGCGCGATTGCATTAATTTTAAATGTCTTTTTCAGTGAGAGTACCGTTCTCACATAAATTTTAGTCGGTTTCATGAGCTCTTCACCAACAGTAGATTTAAGGGGGCTCGGTTTGTCAGAAAGCTTCAGTTTTGATTTTTCAAAAAGAACCTTCCTTGCTAATGAGTAGCCATTCGAGTGAAGCCCATTTGAGGACATACCTATAATCTGATCACCTTCCTTTACAGATGAACCATCGATCAATTCTTTCTTATTAACTACACCTACAACAAAACCTGCCAGATCAAACTCATCCCTCTTATAAAAGCCTGGCATTTCCGCAGTCTCGCCACCAAGTAGAACACATCCGGCTTCCTTACACCCTCTTACTATTCCCTTAACTATTTCAGCACCTTTTTGCGGATTCAATTTAGAGGTTGCAATATAATCAAGAAAGAATAGTGGTTCCGCTCCACAGGTAACCACATCATTCACGTTCATAGCTACAAGATCAATCCCAATTGTATCAAGTTTTCCTGTGGCATAGGCAACCCTTAATTTAGTCCCAACTCCATCAGTAGAAGCAACAAGAACAGGGTCTTTGTATTTTTTTTTCGGAAATATATAGGATCCAGAGAAACTGCCAATCTTACCGCTGACCTTCGTTTTATAGGTCGGTTTGGCAAGTGGCTCAATCAGCTTCACAAATAATTTTCCCGCATCAACATCAACCCCTGAGTCCTTATAAGTAACCTTTGCCATTATGCTTTGGAATAATACCTGAGGCCACTTTCAAGTCTAGACGATGCTATGAGCCTTAGTTCAAAAAAACTTACTATTTTTTTCTTTAAATTAATAGACCTTCTTGAAACTCCTAAATCTGAAGTTAAAATTGAAGAATTTGAAGAATCACTCAAGCTATAGTGGGGTTTTTTCTTAAAGTAGTTTAAAAATATTATCGTCAAAATAATTGTTTGTATAAATTAATCTTTATACTAAAAGACTTAGAATCATTTTATTTATTCTCCGGCTTTAAAACACGCACAGATTCGATCATAACTACTTCTTCAGGAACATTCTGATGCATTCCCTTTGAACCATTTTTTACGCCTGCGATCTTATCTACAACATCCATGCCATCAACAACCTTTCCAAACACAGCATACCCAAAGTCCCTGGACCCATGGTTAAGAGAATTGTTATCGTTATGGTTAATAAAAAATTGTGAAGTTGCACTATCTACAGCACTTGTACGCGCCATTGCAATGGTTCCCTTGTCATTCGTTAACCCGTTGTCCGCTTCATTTTTTATAGGAGCTTTAGTAGGTTTCTGATGCATATCTGGGGTAAAACCCCCTCCCTGAATCATGAAGCCCGGTATAACCCTATGAAATATTGTCCCATCATAAAAACCTTCATTTGCATAACCAAGAAAATTTTCAACAGTTATAGGCGCCTTATCCATATAAAGTTCTATCTTAATATCACCTTCTGAGGTAGACATTATGACCATGGGATTTCCTCCTTTAGATTCGCTTGTTTCTTTCTCACTACCTTTTTGTTTACAGCTCAAAGAAAACGTGAGTATGGATACTATTAAAACCACTATAAGCACCATAAGAAATTTAATATTTGCTGCTGTCTTTTCAGGATTACAAGACGCTTTTGAAGATTGCTTCATTTATATAATTCCTCCTCTCGAAGCTTAATTGGCCAGTTAAAATTAAAATAATTACACTTAAGTGTCAAACTCTTTTGTAAATTTCCCAAATAAGAAAAAATTAAACAAATGTCAGCAAATCTAGATACAAATTATACTCTTATTGCACTTTATATAGTGCTACCATATCTATAACTTAATCAGGCACATTAGATCAAGAAGACTTTTTAATAACTTCCGAGTCTTTCATCAATTTACTTACTTCTACTGAAGCAAGAAACGCGCTACTATGGTGTTGTATGCCTCTATGTCGGTGAGGTTCGGTAAATGTCCTTTTCCCTTGTGCACATGGAGCACAGAACCTGGGATAAGCTCGTCGAAACGGTAAGCCCGTTCGATTGGATATACATCATCCTTGTCCCCATGCATTATGAGGGTGGGCACAGATATCTTCGGTAGTAATGGCTCTATGTCATCTTTGTAGTAGTTCATAAGGATTGAAACGGCTACGAAGGGGTTTGATTTAAGAGCAATAGAAACAAGGAGATCATGTTGCCAATCTGAATTGGGCTCGGGAAAGCAACGCCTCATATACGTAGTCATCGCCTCCTCATATTTGTTCTTTATAAAGGCTATCAACTCAGGCTGGTTGGCGCTACGTGTTATTGTTGGATTTCCACAGGTCAGAACAAGCTTCGCTACCTCTTTGGGATACTTAACAGCATATTTAACAGCAGTCTTACAGGAAACAGAAAAGCCCACTGGAATAATCGTCCCAAGATTTAACTCCTCGACGATGAATCGCAGGTCGTCGGTAAAGTTATCAAACGAATAAGCATCTTCGTCTGAAGGCTTGTCAGAGTCTCCTGCCCCACGCTGGTCGTAACACACTACAAAGAAATTCTTTGCAAAATAGGGAATCTGAAAGATCCACATTTCATAAGAAACATGGAAACCGTTTAAAAGAACGAGTGGCGGTCGATCATTACGCTGACCGAAGGTCTGTACTCTCAATTTCACCCCGTTATTATTTAGAAACACAGTAAGATCTCCTTTTCTTAAAATTGAGTTGACATCCTATCAAAAATATATTCCAAAAGAAGTATTTAAATTATTAAATAAAGTTTAGCATAAAAAACATTGCAAACACTAATCCATTTAAATAAGATAGACCTTTCTAAACTGAGTAAATTTCAATTTCACCTTTTAGTATAAAGTTGAAACAATTTTCATTAAGATTTTTTGATCCTTAGATTGGGCTCAAACAATTTCGATGAAAGAGGTTAAGTCCCGAAGATTCTAAAATTATTACACATTATGAGTTATGACTCTTTTATCTCAAAATCACTTATAGGGATATCTCATTATTAGGGTTGATTCGATAATGTCACTCTGTTAGAGTGAATATTCTTTAAAACTATAAAATTTCAAAGGTGAGTAAGGATGAAGAAAATTGATTTCGGTGTAATGTTACGTCAGCAAAAAATAGACTTCGTAAGAATTAAAGACGCAGCACAGTTATGTGATGAACTTGGATACCATTCTGTTTGGTTCTACGATCACCTCTTGGGAATGGGTGCCATTGACTTGGATATTTATGAGTCGTGGACTCTGATGTCGGCCCTCGCAACTGTCACTTCTCATGTCAGAATTGGAACTATGGTTCTTTGCAATTCTTTCAGATCCCCCTCTCTTTTAGCCAAAATGGGATCTACACTCGATGTAATTAGCAATGGAAGATTGGAATTCGCTTTAGGAGCAGGTTGGTTTGAAACCGAGTATGAAGCCTATGGCTATGAATTTCCCGATACGGTCACACGAATAGAACAATTGGCAGAATCGGTAAGGATAATTAGGTCAATGTGGACTGAGGAGAAATCAACATTCAATGGAAAACATTTTCAGATCAAGGATGCTTTTTGCAACCCAAAACCTGTTCAAAAACCTCATCCACCAATTATCATTGGTGGTACGGGAGAGAGACATCTTCTTCGTGTGGTTGCAGAGCTCGCAGATGAGTGGAACTGCCCGGGAACACATGCTTTAGAGTATGATCAAAAACTGGCGGCGCTAAAGAAGCACTGCTCGGAAATCGGGCGTGACATAAATGATCTAAAAATATCTCAGCAGACCATTTGTGTAATTTTAAAAGATAAATCAGAATTTCAAGAAAAAATGCTGATAGCCAAGAAAAGATACGGATTCTTTGGAGACATTGAAAAATTCGGAATTATAGGAACGCCTGATCAATGCATAGAAATAATCAGAAAAAATGCAGAGAAGGGTATCAGCAAGTACACCATATTCTTTTCAGATGGTATGAACCACGATACAATCCGCTTTTTTGCAAAAGAAGTGATGTCAGCGTTTGAGATATAGTTACTCTATTCAGCCACGAATTTATACAGATGAACTCGAATGAAAAAGAAATCCTGCATAAAGATTTATCTTACAAGATTATTGGATTAGCAATGGAAGTTCATGGAAAATTAGGCTACGGATTTTTAGAAAAAGTTTATGAGAATGCTCTTATGCCATTATTTAAACGTGAAGGCATTAAGGCAAAACAACAAGCACCAATCAAAGTCCTTTTCGAGGAAGTAATAGTTGGAGATTATATAGCAGACAATTTAGTAGAGGATAAAATAATTTTAGAGCCGAAATCTTTGGAGAAAATTTCCGATGTTCACAGAGCACAAGCACTTAATTATCTGAAGGCCACTGGCTTACATTTAGCTATTATTCTAAATTTTGGTAAAAATAGATTAGAGTACGAAAGACTTATTCTTTAAGAAAATTATTCTTTTCGCGATAATTAGTGTAAATTAGTGGCTAACAAACTGTATTTTCATTCGCTATTTTACCTTCCAGAAATCAGGTTTACGTTTCTCCAAAAATGCCGTAGCACCTTCAACCATCTCAGGTGCCTTCATAAAAAACCGCGCTAGCTCAAGTCCGTGCGTAATTTGAGCATGTGCCATATCAGAGGCAAAATTAATTTGAAATTTTGCAATCCTAAGAGACTGTGGGCTCATCTGAAGCAACCTTTGACACCACGCATCAACCTCTTCATCAAGTTTCTCCTTCGGCACCACCTTGTTGATCCACCCCATATCCATCGCTTCTTGGGCAGTATAACGATTACAGAGATATACTATTTCTCTAGCCTTTTTATCTCCAACAGAGTGTTGAAGCTGCTGGATTCCATACCAGATAGGTGCGCTACCAACCAAAGGGCCCGCTTGAGCAAAGATTGAATTCTCAGATGCAATTGTTAGGTCACATAGCATATTAAGTTCATTCCCGCCACCTACACAATACCCATTAACCCTAGCAATAATAGGCTTGCCGCAATTCCTCATAGCATTTGCAAGCCGATAATGAACAAGCATAAACTTTGCATCTACCTTCTTTTTCGGGTCAACTATCCATGACAAATCACCCCCTGCAGAAAATGCCCTGTCTCCAGCCCCAGTAAGAACAATCACACCAATTTTGTCATCAGTCCATGCATCTTCAATAGCAATAGCAAGTTCTTCTCTAGTTGCTGAATTAAGGGCATTTCGCAATTCTGGACGGTTAATCGTCACACGGGCGACTCGCTTTCTCTTTTGGTAGAGAATATTACCGAATTGGACATTAGATTTCTTTGGCTTAATTTTTGGTTTACCCGATTTAATTTTCGCCATCATTGCCTCCTTTATGTAGAGACGCAAAGTTCTGCACCTCGACAACGAAATTCTCTAGTTTATATTATCTTGATTTTCTTCATCCTTCTCCCAATTTATTGGATTATTTGCAATATATTCACGAATTTCATGTAAATCTTTTTCATTACGGATGATATGTTCGTAATAATTGCGTTGCCACAATCTACCAGCAAACGGAGGCCAATTGTGTTTTTTAACGTCCAAAATATATCTATTGGTCGTGACGGATTTATATGCTTGGATAATACGTCCTATCGAATTGGTTGCGGTTCCGTAGATGGGCGATCCTTGTGATCGCCCATCGAATAATTAGGGCGAATACAAGATTCGCCCCTACGATCGATGATGATCACCCCATGAATGTGATTTGGCATTACAATATATTCATCCGAAATAACATGAACAAAACGACGTGGCAAATTCTCCCAAACTGATCTCACCATTTCTCCAGCTTGGTTTAAAAACATATTGCCGTCCTTAATATCTCCGAATAAACATTGGCGATTCTGAATGCATATGGTAATAAAATAGGCTCCTTCTTGAGAATAATCATAATCTTTCAATCTAATCGTATGGCGGCCGTGCCGTTCTCGCCGATGTTTCATTTATCCCCCAGATATCTAAATCCCCTCGAATCGTAGAAACATAAAAATCAACGTCTTACAAATTCCTCGTATGTGATTGGGGTAATAAATACAAAATTTTGTCACTCTATTCTACAACTTTAATTTTACCTCATAAATTCCATAAACCTTTTGTATTAGAGGAGAACTGCTATTTTTTACCGGGGAAAGTATTTCATTAACAGCACTAATTCTTGAATTAGTAAATTCACTAATAATCATTGCGATGATTCTCAAATTCTTTTAATTTTCTAGCTAACGCATCTTTTTCAACATCCTCGACGGGCATTTTCTTCAGATGATTATATACATCCTCTAAATGAGCTTCGGTAAATTCATGCAAGCCATCGCTATCGTCGATGAGACCCATGACGAGTTCGTAGTGAAATTTTTGAGCTTCTCGGATTATTTCTGCAGTTTCAAGAGGTGATGAAACTCTTAGTCGCTTTTTCACTAATCTCATAACCTCGCAAAAAGCAGCGACCATCTCACCGGCGCAGAAATAATAGTCATAACGTCTTCTATTCGTCCAGCTCGCGATTTCCCTAAATGACTTTCGAATTTCTTTAATACTCAAAGGTTCATTCTCATTGCTAGAAAATTTTGGCATGTTTGGCAACCGACTGTGGGGGCGTGACCAAGACCCTATTTCTTCTGCAGCAATACGAAGTAATTCTAAATCAGCTTTTAATGGACTCTTAAATAGTGCAACATATTGGGATCTAGTTACAAGTGGCGGTGGAATAGTTTCAAATTCAATTTCATCCTTGCTAGGAGGTTCAATGCCCTTCGACTCATCCCAAAGAATCGCCACAGCTATCATATGCTTACAAGGGGAATGTTTTGCGGAAGCTCCATGAGAATATGGACAGTTACAATTCTTACTTATTCCTGCACCCGAAAACTTCAACTTTACTTTATATAATTCAGTACCTTTCACAAAAGCTTCTACTTCTCTTTCGTTGCTACTCGCAATTCTTACTCTCCCACTTTTAGCATATTCTTCCCCACGCTCCCAGATTTCTGTGTATGTTCTTGTTATCAACAAATCGGTAGCAGATTTCATATTTGAGTGTTTAAAACTGTTTATATCACAAAAACAATTTTAGCTCAATAAAGCTTTCGAGTCATTTAAGTATCAAAAAAATGATGAGATTGCTTCGCCACCATTGGAGGATCGCAATGACATAAAAAATGCAAGATTTTTAAGCAAGTTTTAGAATATGTTACTACCAGGGGAGATATTTCATCAAGGGTGCTAGTTGAGGACCTAAGATAGCCACTGCTGCAACGGTGAGAATTCCACCCAACACCGCAAGGCAAATTACCGCAACAACGACTTGAGTTATATTATCAATATATTTTTCCATTAATGTCCTCCGGAATTGTGGGAGTTGCCCTTTCCATCAAAGAAAGGATCGCCAAAGGGGATAATTGGAAAAGCCCTGATAAATAACAAGAATGTAAGAAGGAACCCCGAAAGGAATCCCAACGTAATCAAGATCTGTACTATTCCAAATGTAATTTCAGGAGTAAAGGAAGGTACAACCAAATAATATTTTTCAAGCCAAAACCCCGTAAATGATACTGTTGCTATAAATACAAGTATCGGTATAACAATCTTATGTGTCCTTGAAAGAAGTGTAATAAATGGAAAGATAAAACAGGAGGAAAGAACAACCCAGCCAAAAGTCTCGAATGGCTCAACGCGGACACGATTATATACAAATCCCGTCTCTTCTGGCATGTTGGCATACCAAATTGGTAAATACTGAGAGAAGAAAAGGTATACCCAAAACATTGATAAGCCCAAAAGTATTTTACCCATGTCGTGATACTGATTTATCGTAATATAATCCTGGAGACCCGTGAATTTTCTAACAAAAGACGAAATAATAATAGTTCCACCCACTGCTGCTACCAAACTTCCAACAAAGTAGAAGGGACCAAATAAGGTACTGAACCATTCAGGATCGAGTGACATCATAAGATCCCAAGCAAACAAGCTGAATACCGCTACATAGACAAGCACTACCGCTGGAGCAAGCTTCTTCATTTTGTTCCAGATAGCACTTCTTTCTTCATCACCATTCCAACCGGATGCAACCCAAGCGCCGATTCCAGAAAGCTTATCACCGATTCCTCCTAAGTCCTGTCTCAATGAATTGTAAACATAAAACATGCTGAGGATTATCAGGATGAAGAAACCACCTAGATCCCTTAAAATAACGAATGGAATGTTAAGCCATATTTCCTTTGGATAGTGGTAGTGTTCGGTTGCATAGGGAAGAATATGATCCCTACCAAGAAATAGAATAATAAGCAGGATAAATGACACAGGAACAAAGGATCCAAATCCCTCACTGATCCGGAGTAATGGACGTCCCCATCTAGCATTTGTGATACGAAGTACACATGAAAAAATAATTCCAGCCTGGGCAACACCCGTCCAAAAAAGAAAATTCACAAGATAAATCTGCCAAGCTCCACCGGGATCCGGACTTAGAATGCGAGCAACAAACGTTGCAATTCCTATTATGACCAAGACCAAAAGTAATACTATAGACCACTTGGGAAGTTGCAATCTCTTTGATAGTATTTCTTCTCTTACTGAATTGTCCATGTTAAACTCTAATTCTCCCCCGCACCGTTAAGATTCCCCTGAAGCATCCTTACATAATTCACTATGTCCCAGGCACCCTCTCTAATAATGCTTTCCCGATAAGTTGGCATCATTATCTTCCCACCAAATCTAATATAAGCGTATATGAAACCATCCGTTCTCGCTTGCGTGGGAGGTGCGGTAAGGTTAACGGGATAGAAGCCCTTCTTAATAATAGGTCCATTTCCTTTACCTTCAGGTCCGTGGCAGACAACACAATAAATCTTGAATAGCCGCTCTCCGTTAGCTAAAGATTTCTTGGTAGGGCTTACTGGATTGGAACTCATCTCTTCAAATTCCTCCCTAGGAATGATTGGTTCAACCCTTATACCCGTAGTCGTAATCGATAGCTCGGGATACAAAACAGGCTCTTCATAGGGCTGAATTGAAGGCTGTTTAAACATATCTGTCGACCATGGCCACGCGAAAGCCCTGACAGCAAATAAAAGACAAAAAACAAGAGGTATAGAGAAAAAACAATTTTTCAAAACCTTAGACAAATCCAAGCTGCCTCCAAATTAAGCCTTTTAGACTAAATACCCTCAAACTTAATCTCCTCTGCTCCAGATCCCTTTAAAATTTCCTCAACCTTCGGAATGTTATGTTTAAAACATGCAACCACAACCCCAAACTTGTCCTCCGAAAACCTTGGATCATACACACCCCTCGGAGTATTACGCCTTAAGCGGGAATTGACGAGTAGTCCCAAAAGGGTGGCAAGAGCCCCAAATAGAACTGTAAGCTCAAAAACAATTATGATGTAGGGTGGTATAGAAACTATAGGCTTTGCACTTACACTCAGCGGCCAATCCAAAGAAGTTAGGACAGTAAATGTAAAGCCGCAAATGGCCCCGAGTATTGCTCCTGCCAGTGTGAAGAAACGCACTATGCTCTCGGGTTGATCGAGTACCTCTTCTATTTCATGATTTGGGAATGGAGAATAAACACGCAGGTTCCTAAAACCCGCCTTTTTCAGGCTTTTTATCGTCTCGACCGTAGAATCAACATACGAAAAAATTCCAATTACACCCTGATCAGGTTTCATTGTGCTTGTGCCTCCTTCCTTGGAACTGGCAATATCTCCTTCATTTCGGAGATTGAAACAGCAGGTAGTGTTTTAACAAATATAAGGAAAAACATGAAAAACCATGCGAAGCTTCCAACTGTTATACCCATTTCTACCCATGTAGGTTTGTAAATCCCCCATGCACCGGGTTCGAAGCCATGAGACAGTGAGATTACTATGATATTAAACCTTTCAAACCACATACCAATATTTATGAAGATAGAAATTATAAATAGAACTGTAATGTCCCTCCTAATCTTTTTAAACCAAAGCAAGAGGGGAACCGCTGAATTGCAAAAAATCATAATCCAGTAAAAAAGGGCATAATCACCAGTTGCTCTAAAACGGTACTGTCCCCATTCAGCTGGGCTTCCACTGTACCAGGCCAAGAGAAATTCAACCACATATGCATAAGTCACAATTGAAGAGGTAAGAATGATAAGCTTTGCCATTCCTTCAAAGTTATCCAGAGTAATATAGTCCTCTAAGTGAAAAATCTTTCTGATAGGAACTGTTAAAGTGATCACCAGCCCAAGCCCAGAAAAAATCGCTCCGGCAACAAAATATGGGGCAAAAATAGTTGTGTGCCACCCCGGGAGATTAGCCATTGCAAAATCCCAGGACACTACGCTATGAACCGACAAAACCAATGGAGTAGCAAAAGCGGCAAAGAACAAATAAGCTCTTGTATAGTGTAGCCATTCCCAGTTTGAACCCTTCCATCCAAGAGACAAAATCGTATATATTATCTTTCTTGGAACCTCTTTCACCCTGTCCCTGATTGCGGCGATATCTGGAATCATGCCTACGAAGAAGAAAATAGCACTGACCGTAAGATAAGTACCCACAGCAAAAACGTCCCAAATCAAAGGAGACTTAAAATTGATCCAAAGCTCGCGTTGATTTGGATACGGAAAGAGCCAGTAAAAATTCCATGCACGCCCAAGATGAATGATGGGGAAAAGACCTGCGGTAAGAACGGCAAAGACAGTCATTGCTTCCGCTATTCTATAAATTGACATCCTGAATCTGGCTCTAAACAGAAAGAGAATCGCGGATATAAGAGTTCCCGAATGTGCAATTCCAACCCAGAAAACAAAGTTTGTGATATAAACCGCCCAGAATACTGGATGTCTGTAACCTGCTACACCCAAGCCAGTATAAACCTGGTAAAGGAAACAGAAAAGACCAAATCCTACTAGACCTAATGAGGGTACAAATAGTGCTAGCCATTTTACCGAAGGCTTATCAAGCATCCGGATTATGTCTTCGTTTACTTTTGAATAAGTTAATGTGGTTTCTTGGCTCATTACCCTTTATCCCAGTATACTTTTTTTAGATATGTTATAGACGGTTGTGTATTGAGTTCAGCTAAAACCCCATATCCCCTATCCTCCTTTGAAAGATGGCTGACTTTGCTCTTAGGATCCTTTAAGTCACCAAAGACGATGGCTTCTGTTGGACATGCCTGTGCACAGGCTGGAGTAATTTCACCATCTTTGACTTTTCTACCATCATCTTTTGCTTGATTTTCACCATATATGATTCTCTGTACACAGAACGTACATTTCTCCATTACACCCTTGGTACGAACTGTGACATCCGGATTAAGTTGCCAGTTCAGTGGCTGAGGCCACTTATATGTATAAAAGTTAAACCTTCTCACCGAATAGGGGCAATTATTAGAGCAGTATCTAGTTCCAACACAACGATTATATATCATCGCGTTTAGACCTTGGGGATTATGATAAGTAGCAAAAACAGGACAAACTGGTTCACAAGGGGCATTGCCACACTGCTGACATAACATTGGTATGAATCTAGTATTAAATTCCTGACTGGCATCATTTTCCTCATAATATCTTTCAATCCTGATCCAAGACATGTCCCTTCTTTTAGCACACTGTTCCTTTCCTACGAATGGAATATTGTTTTCCGCATAACATGCCGTTACACATGCACCACAACCCGTACACTTTGAAAGATCTATTGACATTCCCCAACGGTGATCTGGATACTTCCTTGGAGGATATAAATCCACGTCGTCGTGTACTTTCTCATGATGTTTGCCATTGTGTCTTTGAAGTTCTGTGAGGGTTGTTGCCAATGCTATCTTTCTGTCATGCTGTGTCGTAGTATATTGTGTTCTAACAAGCAATTCCTTCTTGCCAGTTTTTGTAACATTAACCTTTGTTGAAAGCCATGCAAAACCACCCGATATATCATCGACTGCAGCAGGAAGAATCTCTACAGGATTTACACCTCTATCCTTCGCGTATCGTCCGTAGCTTTTGTGTCCAAGTCCTAATGGAGTAGCTATGGTGTCAGGCCTTATACCCTTATAAACATAGGCTTGGGTTTCAATTTTGCCATATGGTGATTCAATTGTAACAAAATCACCTTCCGTAATTCCCATCTTTTTAGCCGTATCTGGATGTATTTCCACCCATGAATCCCATACAGCCGTCGTTAAAGCATCTGGAAGCTCCTGGAGCCATGGTTTATTTGCACCCCTTCCGTCGTAGTACCTATAGGATGGATAGGATATTAAATAGAAATCACCATCTCCCTCAATCTTGGGATCCAAATTTGAAAAATCAATTCCAAACAAAGAGTCAGACAGGCTAACCTGTGGAGAAGGTATTTGTTCATAAACACCTCCATTCTCAACCGACTCGATCCAGAAGGACCCAAAATCCTTTTGAGGTGCAAAATTAGAATGAAACTTCATCCAGGATTTCTGTATGTAATCATAGTAGTTCTTGGCTGTGAAATGATTTTCTAGTCCATCGATCTTCTTAGTGACCGATAGAATAACATCGCCCGTCGACTTCGTATTAAAAACAGGTGTCATCGACGGTTGAATCAATCCATAAACACTTTCCTTAGGTTTATAATCCCCCCAACTCTCGAGAGGAGTGTTGTCCGGTAGAATGACATGGGCATGCCCTGTTGTTTCATCCATAAAACTGGAGAAACTTGCAACAAATGGAACCTTCTTAAGAGCCTCTTCGAATTCAATCGTTGGAGGCAGACTATATGCAGGATTTACATTGTATATAAGAAGAAGCTCGACTTCTCCTTTTGACATTGAATTCACAAGTGAGGCGATATCCTTGAATGAATTAGCGTTAGAAAGAGTAAGAATATCTCCGAAGTTAATCGTCTCTCCAATATTGCCAGCAACATAGTTTAATATGTTGATTGCCGCGATTGTTTGGGTTGAATTAGATGTTGTGTAAGCAGCGCCTCCACCAATTGCAAGACTTGGTTTAAACTCAGCGAAATCTTTAGCCATCCCAACTATAACTTCTTTTGGAACTTCCGTGATTGAAGAAACCTTATCAAGATTATAATCACCAATAAGCTTCTCTAACCTGTTGGCTTCTTCATGTGATATAGAATATCTCCCCGTTTTCAGGATTACCGCAGTGATTCCAAGTGCTAACACAGCATCGGTCCCAGGTTTTATAGCCACCCACTCATCAGCACTCGATGCCGTAATTGAGGATCTTGGCTCAATTTGTACAAACTTACCCATGCTTTTGGATTTGTCGTTGTAGCTATGCATATGACTAAAATCATTTGCGAATTCCACAGGCGACAACCAAGTCTCAATAAAGTCGGATCCAAAAGAAAGTAAATACTTAGCATTCTCAATTTCGTAGGAAGGGATAGCGTCTATTCCAAAGGTTATCCTATTAGCCTCTTTTATGGGTTCATGGGCAAACGTCTCATAAACAATATGTCTTCCCCCTCCCAACACATTCATCCACTCCTCAATTAGATCATTAAGGGAACCAGATACATTATTAGTAAGGAAAACAATCTTGTCTCCCTTACCCTTTTTTAATAATTCTTCAATCTTTTCCCGCAATTCTTTTTCAGCCTGCTCCCATCCCGTTGGCTCAAACTTATCCGATGATTGCTTTGTAAGGGGAGAACGAATACGGTCAGGATTATATAAGCCCTGAAGGGCAGCTTGACCTCGTGCACAGGTCTTACCATAATTGATTGTGCTTTTCGGATTTCCCTCAATTTTGATTGCCCTTCCCTCTCGGTTTTTGACGATAATCCCACACCCCGCAGGACATTCCCTGCAGGTACTCGCATACCAAACAGGCAGGCCAGGAATAATTGTGTCTGGAGGAATTACGTAAGGGATCAATTGATCTACTGAATCAGACGAGCACCCCGCTGTCGTAACGGCAGTCCCTCCCACTACCCCAATTATCTTTAAGAAATCCCTTCTCTTAATACCGCCCTTTTTATTATCAGGCATTTCTCCCTCCAAGTTAATAATGACAGGTTAAACAATCTCTCAGTTGCGCTAACTCCTGTTTGTCCTCGGCGCTTTCTTGATGACACGTTATACAAAATCCCATACTAAAAGTGTGAACCCGATGAACTACGTCCATATTAGCCACATCTCCATGACAGGTTGAACAGTCAATGCCCCTGCGTATATGCCGCCTGTGATTGAACTGGATAAAGTCTTGTAAACGATTAACCTTCGCCCATGGAATAGGTTCTTTGCTTTGCCAATATTCCTTAACCTTATTAATCTCCTGCTGCATATTGATTGATCTACCATCGTAATCGTATTCGACATCCTTGCCTGCAATTTGCGAATGACATCCCATACACTTTTGGACAGAAGGAATTCCAGAAACGGGCGAGATATCTACGTAACTATGACAATATTGGCATGGTATTTGATTGTCCCCTGCATGAATTTTGTGACTAAAGAGGATTGGTTGTTTTGGTCCTTTGACTCTGCTTTCAGCTGTATAAAAGTAAAAAGATAGCAAAATAATAATAGTGAGTATGGGGATGGACACAAATTTAAGCCACTTTCTCATACGCCTGCCTTAAATATGGGACTCACACATCGGAAAGTTTTAAGATAGAAATCAACGAACGGCTAGTATGTATATCATAAAGAAATCATCTGTCAAGTTTTAACGTACTTGTTATAGAAAGAAATCAATTTTATACCAGGTAGGAGCGGCTTCCAGCTGCTCATCAATACATCGCCTCAAGCCTGTCCTGAGTGAATCGAAGGGATGGTGCGCCCACAGATGTCCTGGATCTGAACGTACAGGTTGATTTAATAACCCCCCAGACTCGATAGAATCTTAGACGAATTAAGTCAAGCATCCAGATATAAAACTAAAGCCAGCTGTTGCTTTTTCACATCTCAGACAAAAACTCTCTAACCACAAAGCTCCCGCCAAATTCTGGGCTAAATGAAGAGGCAGCAATATCCCTTAGCTTACCAACTCTCCCCTTTTCCACTGAAACTTCGGGATCATAAGGAAGAACACCGAGAAGAGGAACTCCTGTCATGTCAAGAAGAAGCTCCGGATTTGTGCGTTCACAAATAGTAGGATTATCAGGAAAGTTATTTATTACTATTCCTAGTATTTTCAAACCACGCGATCTAGCGTACTCAACAGTAAGGAGTGTGTGGTTCAAAGTTCCAAGACCTGGCCTGATTACAATAATAAGGCCCAGATCTAAATCAATTGCTAAATCAGACATTAAATAGGTCTCTGTAATAGGAACTAGCAAACCGCCAGCACCTTCAACAATCACTACATCGTGATTAGAACTTAATTCAGAAAACGCGGATCTAATTCTGTCCACATCTATTGCATCTCCTACCTGTTTTGCCGCGACTAAGGGTGCAAGTGGATGCGGAAATCTATAGGGACAAACTACCTCCAAGAAATAGTTGGTCCCTAATAATTTTTGAATAAATTCTATATCCATTATCCCATCCAAATTTGTGCCCGTTTGGATAGGCTTCATTACTGCAACTTTTTTACCAGCTTGTTTCATATTCCAGGCGAGGGCAGCTGAAACAACAGTTTTTCCTACGCCTGTATCAGTGCCTGTAATAAAAAGACCATCGGGAGGGTAATCCATCTCAGGAAATAAATCAAGTCTTTAATATTCAAAAATTCGAACTATGAACGGGCGCTGGATCTTGTATCTATGATGACCGATTCAGGATGCAGGATCCAAGATGAAGGAATAAAAAATTATCATGTAACGTGCATCGTGTATCATGCATCATGAATCTTCATAATGTTTACATTCCCATACTTTGTTTCGCCTCTTCGCTCATCCTGCTAGGATCCCACGGTGGATCCCAAACAATATCGATTAAAACCGATTTTACACCCGGCAGTTCCTCGATAAGCATCTTCGATTCCGCCACAATCTCAGCAGAAGAAGGGCATCCCGGGGAAGTCATCGTCATCTTAACGTGAACAATGCCGTCTGCGATTTCCACCCCATAAAGAAGGCCTAAATTTACAATGTCAATTGGAATCTCAGGATCGTAAACATCGCTCAGGACATCCAATATCTTATCTTTATTAATCTGTTCTGTGTTTGACGGGGTAACCTCATTGGCGCTATCGTGCTGGACGTCACCAGATTTAGATGTAGCATCATCTACATGTTTTTGAGATGCATCAACGTTCTCAAACTTCTGTTCAATTTTTGGACCTTCCTTAGAGTCAAGATCATCTTTAAGGACACTCTCATCTTCATTGCTGTTTTCTGTTGAAGGAGAAATACGACCCTCACCACCAGATTTTGGTTGATTCTCTTCCTCTCTATTAAAAATCTTAGAAAACATATTTGTCATCCCCATTGAACAACCCTCCTTAGTATAACGTACTAATATATTAACCATTTAGGGAAAGAAAATAAAGCCCTAATTCACAAAGCAGTATGCAGCTTACGTATATAGTATTCTTTGATCCCAACTAAACAGTTCAAAATATTCAAACAAGTTTTTTGATTGCATCAAGTGCACCATCATAATTTGGCTCAGTTGTTACTTCATTCACATATTCAGCATGTTGAATATTATCGTCTTTATCGACTACAAATACGGCCCTTGCCAGAAGATGTAATTCCTTTATTAATACTCCATAAGCTTCTCCAAATGATGCATCACGATAATCAGATATTGTTCTTACCTTATCAATTCCCTCCGCACCACAATAACGCTTTAAAGCAAATGGAAGATCCATGCTAACAGTAAGAATTTCAACATCAGCGGGCAGGTTTGCTGCCTCTTGATTAAAACGCTTTGTTTGAACATCGCATACCGGAGTATCTACTGAGACTACCACATTAAAAACCTTAATTTTCCCTTTTAAACTATCCAAAGTTACTGGAGGAGATCCTAATGCTTCAGTTGCACTGAACTCTGGGGCCTTGTCACCAACATTAAGTTCTGGTCCTACCAATGTAACTGGATTCCCTTTCATAGTTACCGCACCTGGTCTTTCCTTTGACATTATTAAAATACCTCCTAGAATGATTTATTAATTTTCAACAATAAACGCATAATAGGCTATATAGAACCCCTTTGCGTGTCAATAGAAATATACGAAGGGCACTAAATATCAAATTTATGAATATCATTTGACAAAGTTTAAAATCGATGTATTTTTTACGATATTCAAGTTTAGGAGGAATTAATTTGAGTAAGGGTAAAGTAAAATGGTTCAATGAATCCAAAGGCTTCGGATTTATTGAACAGGATGATGGTAATGATGTATTCGTACATTACAGTGCCATTCAGTCAACCGGCTTTAAAAACCTCACAGAAGGTGATTTAGTCGAGTTTGAATTAATCCAGGGTCCAAAAGGACCTCAGGCAAGCAATGTTATAAAGGTTGACCAGTAGAACTAATTCGAGTTCCTTCCTGAGAAGTTCTTAATAATTATTCTCAGAAAAACAACAAGAGGGTTAATCTAGCAATCATAGAGTAGGTAACTTTAAAAGCTACTTTACTCTAGAATTCACTTATAGCATTTTAATCTTGACAATTTTACTATGTCAAACAGTATTTTTTTATTCTTAAATACCCGCCAGTTTTAACCCTTTAAATGCCAGCACTCGATACAACATAAAATAATTGATTACTAAAATAACTATCTGTGTTGTATTCTAGCAAGAAAATGAACCGATACTATGAACAATTATTCGACACATGAGGGCACAGCCCGTTACAGAGATAGATTTAAGGATAACCTTGCCCAGAACCATTTTAATGAATCACAGAATCTTTGGTTTTCTTCTATCGGATTCGGCTCGTATCTTGGAAACCATGACGATCAAACTGACTCTAACTATCAAAATGCTTTAAAGCACGCCATTGGACTCGGTTGCAATCATATAGACACAGCAATAAATTATAGATTTCAGAGAAGTGAGCGTGCAATAGGGTCTGCCCTTGAGACGGCATTTAATGAAGGAACAGTGAATAGGGATGAACTTATTATTGCAACTAAGGGAGGTTATATCCCTTTTGATAGTGATCCTCCAAAAGACACTAGAAAATATTTCATAGAAACATTTGTAGAGCCTGGAATCGCATCACCTGAAGATATAATCGCTGGAAGCCACTGCCTCACTCCCAATTATATTAAAAACCAGCTTGAATGTAGTTTAAAGAACCTTGGTATTGATTGTATCGATATCTACTACCTGCATAATCCTGAAGAACAACTTCGAGAGCTATCTAGAGAAAGTTTTAGTAAGAGAGTTGCAAGTGCTTTTGAATTACTTGAAACAAAGGTATCTGATGGAAAAATTAAAATCTACGGAACGGCCACTTGGAATGGTTATCGCCAAGAACCAACCGAGGCAGGTTATTTATCACTTGAAGATTTCGTTCTGATAGCAAAAGAAGTGGCAGGGGAAAATCACAACTTCAAAGTTATACAATTACCATTTAACCTTGCTATGCCCGAGGCTTTAACTCTTAGAAACCAACCACTGGGCGGGGTCATGTATAGTGTGTTTGAAGCTGCTCACAACCTCGGATTCACAGTCATAGCAAGTTCATCGCTCCTACAAAGTCAACTCACACGAAATCTTCCCGATTTCATTAATAAATATTTAAAGAACTTAAATTCAGATGCCCAGCGAGCAATTCAATTTGTTCGTTCAATTCCTGAAATTACAACGGCCCTAATTGGCATGAGTAGTGTTAAGCACGTCGACGAAAATATGAAGGTTGCGGAACTCCCTCCCGCATCAGAAGACGACATTAAAAAATTATTCGAAAAAGCTTGATTATCTTGGGAAACTCAATCGAAGATTAGTATATTTGAACGCTTTGTTAGCGCCTTCAGCATGTGGTCTTTTGTGGTCGTAATGATTTAAGCTTGCATCGGGGTCGTTCGCTAATTGCTTTCTGCCCTTCAATTAATTCGGGAATCACTATCATGATTGGACATCAAGAAAGAATATACCTACTATAATAAAAAGTAGGGGCAGCTTTTTTACATCATTATCGTATTATCAATCGTCTAATCTTAAAAAAAGCAAATATACTATTATTCTCGTTGAAAGTGTGACAAAAGATCCATCAAAATAATGACTACTTAGTATAAGCTCCTTGATTTTGATATAATTGAAAATCTGTAATCTTAAAAAGTTATACTATAAATAAAGATTCAGAAGATAAGATACGTAGATAGTAAAAATCATCGCTCAGGTTTTTATGCCGCCTACTTACTTGGGAGCCTTGGGGATTTTACAGCACCGCGCACCTTGACTCGTTGGCTGGAAGATGCACCCTCTAATGACAACTGGGCAGAAGCTGCAGATGATTACGCTCTTAAGAAACTCAGATAATACTCTAAGTCCATTGGATGTTTAGTAATAATTAACGCAAAATCCCAAAATTCAGAAGAAATAAACACTTTTTTATAGGAGGAACAAAGGTGAAAGCAATTTGTGTTACCCCGGGTGTAGCTGATTCAGCACATTTAAAAGAAGTTGAAAAACCTAGTATCAATGATGTGCCTGACGGAAGAGGAGTTCTTGTCAAAATTTTAAGAGTAGGTGTGGATGGCACAGATAGGGAAATAAACGCTGCGGAGTACGGTGCAGCCCCAGACGGTTATGACTACCTCATCATTGGACATGAATCATTTGGAATAGTCGAGGAAGTAGGCCCCAAAGTAACGGAATTACAAGTTGGCGATTATGTTGCAGCAACAGTAAGAAGACCCGGCAATTCATTCTATGACCAGATTGGAACTTATGATATGACAACCGATGACGTTTATTTCGAACGAGGTATAAATTTGCGACATGGCTATTTGACAGAATATTATGTGGATAGTCCCGAATATATTATTGAAGTCCCAAGTCGTTGCCGTAATATAGGCGTTTTGATGGAGCCAACTAGCATTGCCGAAAAGGGAATTGTTCAAGCATACGAAATTCAGCGTAGGATGAAGATATGGCGCCCAAAGAAAGCAGCGGTGATGGGAACCGGGACATTAGGGTTGTTAGCGTCTCTTTTTCTAGTATTGAGAGGGCTTCAGGTAACTTCATTTGGTCGTAAGGTACCACCCTATAAAAATGCAGAGTTGGTTGAAGAACTTGGTGCAAAATACATAAGTACTAAAGAAACATCAATATCTGAAGCGGCTAAGGAGCACGGACCTTTTGACATCATTTCCGAAGGTACTGGAAATTCAGGTGTTGTGTTTGAAGCCGCTGAAAATCTCGGTAAGAACGGTGTTCTGATATTGACCAGCATAACTGGTGGCGGTCGCAATTTAGAGATACCAGCTGACAAAATAAATCTTGACTTTGTCCTTGGCAATAAATTAATGTTCGGAAGTGTAAATGCCAACCGAGAATATTTTGAGATAGGTGCCAAGGATTTAGCTCAGGCTGTTTCTCAATTTCCTGGTTGGTTGGATAAACTCTTAACCCACCCTGTTCAGGGGCTGGATAACTATCAACAGATGATGGATCTGCTCACAAGTGCCAAAGATGCAATCAAAATCTTTGTGGAAGTTGCAGAAGAGTAAGTGTGTTATTTTTTTAGATAACCAAAATTAGTATTATTGAGCATTTCAATTAAAGAATAGCAAGAAGGAGGAAAAATAATGTCAGCTGAAAATCACTATGACGTGATCATCATTGGAACGGGAGCAGGGGGGGGTACTCTTGCTTATCACTTGGCTCCATCCGGAAAGAAAATTCTATTAGTTGAACGAGGAGACTATCTTCCCAGGGAAAAAGAGAATTGGGATGTAGAAGAAGTCTTCGTTAATAATCGTTATGTATCAAAAGACACATGGTATGACAAGGATGGAAAACCCTTTCAACCCGGGTCCCATTACTTTGTGGGGGGTGCTACAAAAATGTACGGGGCTGCTCTTTTCAGGCTTCGAAAAGAGGATTTCGGTGAATTAAAACACCATGGCGGGATATCCCCCGCATGGCCATTATCTTATGAGGACTTCGAACCATATTACAGGAAGGCTGAAAAGATCTATCATGTTCATGGTCTCAGAGGAGAAGATCCCACCGAACCTCATGCCAGCTCACCATATCCATACCCGCCTGTAGAACATGAGCACTGTATCCAACTACTGGTAGACAACTTGAAAAAAATGGGACTTCATCCGGCTCATGCACCCACTGGAATTATTTTGGATGAGCAATATCGCAAAAGAAGCAAATGCATAAAGTGCGACACATGCGACGGTTATCCATGTCTTGTACATGCTAAAGCAGATGCCGAAGTCGTCTGCGTTAGACCTGCTCTCGAGCATCCAAATATAACTTTGGTTACAAATGCCGAAGTAACTCGATTAGATACCAGCGCATCTGGTCGTGAGGTCACCGAAGTTGTTGTCAACCGCGATGGGTCAACCGAAAAATATTCAAGTGATATAGTGGTTGTGTCCGCTGGAGCTGCAAACTCCGCAAGGATACTTTTACTATCCGCAAACGATAAGCATCCTAACGGACTTGCCAATGGTTCGGATCAGGTCGGATGTAACTATATGTTTCATAATAATCAGGCGTATGTTGCAATTTCTCTGAATGAAAATACTACGGTATTTCAAAAGACCTTGACAATCAATGATTTCTATTTTGGGATGGATGACTTCGACTTTCCAGTTGGAAATATCCAAATGATTGGAAAATCAAAGGGACCTATGTTCAAAGAAGATGCACCCAGGCTCGTTCCTGGATTCACTCTCGATAAAATTGCCAAGCACGCGATTGATTTCTGGCTTTGTACGGAGGATTTACCGGATCCTGAAAATCGAGTCACGCTTAACGCAAAAGGAGAAATAATATTAAACTACAAATTTAATAATCAGGTGCCGACTCGCCTTTTAGGAGAAAAGTTGAAATCTATGTTAAAGGATATGGACTGTCATGAACATTTGATTCCTAACACACTTTATTTAGGTAAACAAATACCAATTGCCGGAGTTGCACATCAGACCGGAACATGTCGTTTCGGAAAAGACCCTAAAACGTCTGTCCTTGATATAAATTGTAAAGCTCATGAACTAGATAACCTTTATGTCGTAGATACCAGTTTTTTCCCCAGTATAGGTGCTGTCAATCCCTCTTTGACGGCTATTGCCAATGCGCTGCGTGTTGGCGACCATTTATTGGAACGACTTTCGTAAAATATGATTAGGAATAAATTCGTCGTAGGTCTCAAGTATGGAGGCGTCTATTTATGAATGATGATTTAAACGGTTTAATTGAACAAGCAAAAAGAGTTCTTGACGGAAATTGGTTAGGAAAATCCACAAAACCATCTCCACATCTCTACCCTCATCAGTGGAATTGGGATTCAGGATTCATTTCAATCGGATATGCTAGTTACAACCAAAAACGTGCACAGCAAGAGCTATCTACATTATTCAACGCCCAATGGAAAAACGGAATGGTCCCCCAGATAATCTTCAATCCTGATGCTTTAGGTGGTTACTTTCCGGAGCCGGATTTCTGGCAATGTGAACGTTCACCGAACTATCCAAAGGGAGTACTTACATCTGGAATTACAATGCCCCCAGTTCACGCTGTAGCAGCACTAAGGACTTTCAATAAGGCAACAGATAAAGCTGCTGCAAAAGGATGGCTTCGTGAAATTTATCCCAAGATTCTGGAATCGCATGAATATCTTTACCGAGAGCGGGATCCACTGAAGGAAGGTTTAATATATATTCGTCACCCTTGGGAATCCGGTCTGGATAATTCACCCACATGGGACGACCCGCTTAAGGCGATGAAGATCGATAGGGACAAGCTACCTCCTTATGAACGAAAGGACCTTAAAAAAGGTATTCCGGCTTCACAACGGCCTACTGATTTCGATTACGATCGCTATGTTTTCCTTGTTGACCTTTTTAGAAGACTAAAGTATGACGAACATGCGATTTACCAGGAGTGCCCTTTCCTCATACAGGATCCTCTATTCAATGGTATTCTCTCTAAGGCTGATGAAGACCTTGTAGAGATGGGAAAGGTATTAGGAGAGGATACTAAAAAGATCGAGGAATGGCACCAGCAGACGAATAGATCCATAAGAAATAAGATGTGGCATGAATTACATGGAGCATTTGACGTATTCGACATGCGAGCTAATGAACATGTTGGCACGATAACAGCTTCGGGTTTTCTACCACTCTTATGTGGTGCGCCAACACAGGAAGAGGCGCAAATCATGTATGATTTTCTTGATTCTAATAGCTTTTGCCCCATGCATGATGCTACCTGTTTTTCCATTCCTAATTATAATCTTGAAGGCGACTACATTGATACCAAGAATTATTGGAGAGGACCCGTATGGATAAACACAAATTGGTTACTCATGGATGGTCTGAGACGCTACGGCTTTAATGAAAAAGCTGATAACGTAAAGCATGATATAGTAGACATTGTTCGACTGTGGGGATTCCATGAATACTTTGATCCTTTTAAAGAAAAAGGCATTGGCTATGGAACTGATAATTTCTCCTGGACTTCGGCACTTTTCATAGATGCAGCATCGGAGTTACTGGAAAGCCAATAATCTAAACATAATCCGAAACAATTTTATGTTGTTGTGGATAGATATGAAACCCGTAAATAAGTTGGAGGAAAGGCCTTTTGCCTTGATTTAACTTGTGCCTGAATGGGCTCTATTTGGGAGTTATTCAAATTAATAATCCCTTATGACCACACGGCTAAAAGCGCCATTAATAGGAATCCCACAATTATTGAAACGAATTTTAGCCATTCGTTACCTGGTATCGAAAACTCTTCCTCGATTATATCGAGTACTGCAACATAGAGAAAAGTTCCTGCGGCCAGTGAATCAAAAATACCCTCTAATTCCTTGCTTATTGTATTCGAGAAAATGTTTGATAGCACAGAACCCAAAATTATTCCCGCCGGAGTCATAATGGTAAAAAGTGTTATAACCTTAAAATGTAATGACTTAATGAAATCAGCTTTGCGCATACTTATTCCTAGCGCGAAAGATGCAGCTCCCTTATGAGCAATAATGGCGATAAATATAACTACAGTAGCCAGTAATGTTGTTTCAATTCCTAGAGCAACTCCTGCGATGAAAGAATGTATTGAAAGGACGAGAGCTAATAAGTATGGATATATTGAGGGACTTGATTCTACTTTATCCAGATCGTGAAGTTCATGCTGTATAAATACCACCTTCTCCAGAAAAAGTAACACTGCTAAACTCAGACCTGCGAGAAGGAAAGCTAAAGGATATTCAGATATTCCGCCAAGAAGCTCTAAACCGTCAGGAAGCATATGGAGCAAACCGGCTCCCAAAAATACCCCTCCCGCAAACGAATTGCCAACAGAAAAGAAAAGACGATTTTTTTCTGACAGCGCAAATCTTAATGGCAATAATCCGCCTGAAAGACCAACAACAATGATCACAACTACCATTATGATTTTGAAGTGTATGATGTCCATCTAGTTTATTTTCCCATTTCCCTTGGATGCTTACCTGAGCGAAAGTGATCCTCAATCTTTTCCAGACTCTGACCCTTAGTTTCTGGAACAAAAAAGTAGACTAACAGCCATGTACAAATACCAGCTAAACCGTAGAACCAAAATGTTCCTGGCCTACCCAGGACGTGTGTTAGAGTAAGAAATGTGAGGGTTACCAAACAGTTAGTTCCCCAGTTTGTCAAGGTCCCAACACTCATGCCCAGACCACGGATTTTGAGTGGATATATCTCAGAGATTAATAGCCAAAATACAGGCCTGGGACCAAAGGACCAAGAGCCGACGTAAAGCAAAAGGCTTCCTAATGCTAACCAACCGGTCAACTTGCCACTTTCAGGAAACATAAAGGCCAAACCCAAAACGCCAAGACTTATAAAACTTCCCATAAGGCCTATCAACAACAATGGTCGCCGTCCCCAACTATCTATGAATTTCATAGCCACAATCGTCATTATCACATTGACAATACCAACTGCAACTGTTGCCAATATCGCCTCTGAAGCAGATTCGAAGCCTGCAAACTGAAAGATTGTAGGGGAATAACCGTAAAGAATTACGCTAAAACCCGCAAAAGATCTTAACAAAGCAAGTCCGAAGCCTAGGATGAGAGCAGGACGAACTGAGGGGCTAAGCAATTCAGACCAATTTCCGCTGTGCTGACCGATGCTCTTCACTATGCCATCAAACTCATTATCTACGTTTATAATGCCTCGTATTTTTTTTAGGGCATTAGACGTTACACGGAGTAGTATATAATGAGAAAGTGTAATGTTAAAGC
>JALLOG010000229.1 GCA_027717645.1 Desulfobacterota bacterium AH_259_B03_O07 | reverse complement strand
TTGTTACCCGTTTCATGCTGAGTTTATCGAAGTATGTATCAAGACAAAGAAAATAAAATATTAAACGATGGATCCCCGATTAGAACATTCGAGGATGACGGATGAGTAAAGTTCGAGAAAATTTATTATTTTTTTGGATTCTGTCCTCGAAATAAGTGACATATACAGCGATGACATCATAAACATAGGAGATTGTCTAATGTCGCAACGGCGTCATTATTTTAACTTTTCGAGAGGACAAAAATATGAAAATTACAAAAGACACTGTTTTACATGTGGCCGAACTCTCAAGGTTGGAATTTAAAGAGGATGAACTTGATAAGTTGACAGAACAATTAGGGAATATAATCGATTATATAGAAAATCTTAATAAGCTTGACACTTCGAAAGTTGATCCTACCTATCACGTATTAGAACTTTCCACGCCGCTCAGAAAGGATGTAGTGGAGCCATGGCTCAGCAACGATGAGGCATTGAGGAATTCTCCGCGAAGGGAGGATGAACATTTCGTGGTTCCAAAGGTTATAGAGAGCTGAGAAGAAAACATATGGATTTACCTTATCTGACTATCAGTGAAGCGTCAGAATTACTAAGGAAAAAAGAAATTTCCCCAGTCGACCTTACGAAAGCGTTATTAGATAGAATAGAAGAGATAGATGGTGAGTTAAATTCATTCATCACTGTTCTTAGGGATCATTCACTCAAATCCGCTGAAGAAGCGGAAAAGCAAATAATCTCAGGCACTTATAAAGGACCACTTCATGGTATCCCCATGGGGATTAAGGATATATTTGTCATGAGAAATGTTAAAACAACCTGTGGATCAAAAATACTTGAGAATTTTATTCCACCCTATGATTCTACAGTGGTTAGGAAACTAACAGATTCTGGTGCAACAATTGTGGGCAAAAACAATATGGATGAGTTTGCAATGGGATCGTCAACCGAAAATTCCTATTTTGGTCCTACGAGGAATCCCTGGGACTTGGAGAGAGTTCCTGGTGGTTCTAGTGGGGGCTCTGCTACCGCGGTTGCTGCATCCCTTTGCCTTGCATCTGTCGGAACTGATACAGGAGGTTCGATTAGACAGCCAGCCTCATTTTGTGGTGTAGTTGGATTGAAGCCAACGTACGGGAGGGTGAGCAGGTTTGGTATGATTGCGTTTGCATCTTCACTGGATCAGGGTGGACCTATCACTAAAACGGTCGAAGACGCAGCCACTATGTTAAATGTCATAGCCGGTAATGACCCAAGAGATTCTACTTCAGTAGATGAACCGGTTCCCAACTACATGAAATGCCTAACAGATGAGATAAAGGGAGTTAGAATTGGGGTTCCAAAAGAGTATTTTGTAAAGGGGATAGATTCGGAGATTGAAAAAGCGGTTAAAACAGCCATAGCCCTCATTAACGATTTAGGAGGGGTTGTGGAAGAAATTTCTCTTCCCCATACAGAATACGCTGTTTCTACCTATTATATAATCGCACCTTCGGAAGCTAGCTCAAATCTTGCTAGGTATGATGGTGTAAAGTACGGATTTCGAGTTCATGGGGCAAAGTCACTCATGGATATGTACTTTAACACGAGGGCGGAAGGATTCGGAGACGAAGTTAAAAGAAGGATTATGTTGGGGACTTATGCACTTTCAGCAGGTTATTATGATGCTTACTACCTTAAAGCTCAGCGTGTAAGGACATTAATTAAAAAAGATTTTGAGGATGCGTTTGAGAAGGTTGATGTGATCATGACCCCAACTTCGCCTGAGCCCCCTTTTAAGATTGGTGAAAAGTCAGATGACCCATTGAAAATGTATCTTTCTGATATATTTACAATCCCGTGTAACTTAGGTGGTCTTCCTGGTATTTCGATACCATGTGGTTTTTCTTCCAGTGGACTCCCAATTGGGGTTCAATTTCTTGGGAAACCGTTTGATGAGGGATCAATTCTGCGAGTAGCACACGCCTATGAACAACATACGAATTGGAGAAAAAAAAGACCACCAATTTAGATAAAGAAATTAGCCACAGAGTACACAGAGAAAAGCTAAGGAAAATTTGATATATAGTTTCAGATAGGCGGGGTTTTCTAACCCCGCGGGACAGGACAAGAAAGTCCCGTCTATCATTCTTTTGCATTTTAACGAAAGAGTAGGAGCTTTTAAGAGTTTTTTTTAAATCTTTGTGTACTCTGTGGCTATCAAGTAAGAAATGGAGGATAAATTAACACAAAATTATTTGGAGTTAATAAATAAAATTGGTTCGTTTCATAAAATTGGATAGGTGGGGTTTTCTAACCCCGCGGGACAGGACAAGAAAGTCCCGTCTATCATTCTTTTGCATTTTAACGAAAGAGTAGGAGCTTTTAAGAGTTTTTTTTAAATCTCTGTGTACTCTGTGGCTATCAAGTAAGAAATGGAGGATAATTTAACACAAAACATAATTGGCGCTGCAATCGAAGTCCATCGAATATTGGGACCAGGACTTCTAGAATCAATTTACGAAGAAGCTCTTTGCCATGAACTTACGCTTCAAAAGATTTGCTATGAAAGGCAAGTTGCAGTTGATGTAGTATATAAGGGTCGGGTAATTCATGGACAGAGATTGGATTTGCTTGTTCAGAACGAAGTCATAGTTGAAATTAAATCATTGAGCAACTTACCTGATGTAGCAATGGCTCAATTACTGTCGTATCTAAAAGCAACAAGTTTGAAACGCGGATTAGTTATAAACTTTGGGGAGAATCGTTTAGTTGATGGTATTAAAAGGATATCTCTTTAAACTCTGTGTACTCTGTGGCAGCCTTTTAAAATGATATATGTTTTTCTCTGTGTACTCTGTGGCAGCCTTTTAAAATGATATATGTTTTTCTCTGTGTACT
>JALLOG010000228.1 GCA_027717645.1 Desulfobacterota bacterium AH_259_B03_O07 | reverse complement strand
CAGTTTCATATCCCTTCTCTTTTTCAAGCAACGCGAGTATAGCAAAAGCGTCAATAATATGTCGGGGGTCGTATCTCAACATTTGACAAATCTTAGTCGGTTTTTCTTATTCTTCCCCGCTGTTTTCTGAGTTATTTGCACTGCCTCCATTTTCTTGACTTTCTTTTTCTTGTCCTCTTCTTTCTTTTCCTCCAGGTATCCTAATTCTTCAAGAATGGCAGCTATTAGTTCTGAATCACACATGGGAATGTATTAATTATATTATAGAAGTGGGGATTTAGGAACTAGCAAATATTTGTGGGATTCTGAAACAATCCTTAGTGATTTTACTAGAGACCGGGTTCAAGATTAGATGAGAAAATTAGATTACCAAAAAGGTAGAACAAGTGGTTCTTCGAGCGATTTCAAAAACGAACTATGCAAACACCAACCTGCCCTTAGGCTCAGGAATGGGTCTCCCCAGTTCCTTAGCAGTCTCTATCCATTCTTGAATAATTACTTCAGCATTGGCCAGAGCTTCTTGATAGGCAGCACCATCTGCCATACAGCCAGGAAGTTCTGGTACCTCAGCAACAAAAGCCTGATCGTCATCGCTCCAATAGATAATGATTTCATACTTTATCAATTTCATCACCCCCCTAATTTATATCTCAGAATCAAATTGCGAACCTGTTTAACCTGATAGGATTTAGCATTAGCTCTTTTTGGTTGCAGATTAATGATTTCCTCAATGCCTTCTTTTGTAAATATATGATGACTGCCACGAATTCTTTCTTCAAATCCCAACTGCTTTAGCATCTTACATAATCTCGTAAAGGAAATGTTTGCATCTGATGTGCCGCGTAGAATCGTCTTTAGAATTTCATCGCGTCTTGACATTCTGTTCTACTTTGCGATCCAAATTTACGTTGAAATTTGTACAAAAACAGTATAGGCAAAATTCACGAAAATCCCAATCCACTTTGCCAAGAAACAACTTTAGGGGACGCACCCCTTTTATTCTATTTTTGCTCTTCTTCCTCGCTGTTTCTAGAATCCTCTTTGATGTTTTCCTCTTCATAAACACCCTCTTTTTTTCCTCTTTTTTCTTTTGGTCCACGTATCCTAATTCTTTAAGGATTGGGGTATTAGTTCTGGGCCACACATGGGAATGTATTAACTATATAATAGAATTGGGGATTTAGGAACTAGGGAAAATACAAAATGGATTCCCAATGACGGATTTCGGGACAAGTCGGGGGATTTCTTTGTCAGTGTCTTTCCAGAATTTTGATGTGGTACATCACTTGTGATACACTTATTTATTATTTTTTCTTATTATGTTAGAAAGGAGACAGAAATGCCTGCAAAAAATCCACGGATAAATGTTGTTCTAGAAAAACCTGTTTATGATGCAATTAGAAAGATTGCAAAAAAAGAGGGTGTATCTATTTCGCTTAAAGCAAGAGACCTGCTCCGTGAAGCATTGGAAATACATGAAGACAATATCCTTGAAAGCATCGCATCCGAACGTGAAGGAACATTCAACCGTAGGAATACCCTGACTGATGATGATGTATGGAAAGATTAAATGTCTTATCGCATTCTTTACCATCCTAAAGTAAAGGAAGATATTGAATTACTAGATAAGAGGCAAAAAAAGGTTGTGGCCAAAGCAATAGAGAACCGACTCGGGAATGAGCCGGAGAAGTATGGAACTCCTCTCCGGCGAACCTTAAAAGGTTATTGGAAACTACGGGTAGGCGATATTAGAGTAGTATTTAAAGTCGTGAAAAAAGAAGTACATGTCTTAGCAATAATACACCGAAAGACTATTTATGAAAGGATTTTGGGGAGAATCTGAAAGGGCAAGGGGTCAACACCACAATTGACAATTGTTTTACTTTTCTTCTTCCCCGCGAGTTTTTGAATTATCTTTGTCACTTCTCTCATCATGGACTTCATCCTTCTTGTCCTTTCCTTTCTTTTCGTCCAGGTATCCTAATTCTTCGAGGATCGCGGCTATTATTTCTGGATCACACATTGGATTTTACCTTTTATTATATTACAGAATTGAGAATTTCCGAACCAACCAATCTCCGTGGGATTCTGAATCGAGTTCAGGATGACCTATTGGTGGATTCCCAATAACTACATTCGGGAACGACGATTCTAATATGCTTTTCCTCTAGGCAAGATGGCAAACACATGAATCACTTTTCTTTTTTTATCTGGAGAAAATAAAATTCTCAAATCTCCAACTCTAAGCCTAAAATCCCCTTTTAGTTCTCCAGTTAAAGCTCTAACGTTTGGCTCTAAAAAGGGATTTAGACTATTTTCTAATTTGAACAAGGCTTTTTTTATTCTAACCTTTGTCCTTTTATCAAGCTTCTCATAGCTTTTCTCTGCCGTTGGCTTGAGTTCAATCTTCCAATTCTTCAAGCGATTTACCCTTTATCCGCTCTTCAATCTCTCTTTTGCCCTTCTTAATCAACTCCACCCACTCGGGGTTAGAAAGAATTTCAAGAGTCTCTTTGTGCCTTTCTATGTATTCATCTACAAGTTCTGAAATAATATCTTTCATGTCTCGCTTCTCTATTGTTGCAATAATTTTCAGCGTGTCTCTTTTGTTTTCGGGTAAACGGACATTGACTGTTTTCATCAGTATTTTCCTTCCTGTATTATGATATACTATTATACTACTATACTTTCACATTAATACAATAGAACGAAAATGAATTAAATGGGACCCAACACTTTTATTTTTGCTCTCTTTCCCCGGCATTTCTCGTATCCTTTTTGATGTTTTCCTCTTCATGGACATCCTGTTTCTTGTCCTCTTTCTTCTTTTCGTCCACGTATCCTAATTCTTCAAGAATCGCGGCTATTATTTCTGGAT
>JALLOG010000227.1 GCA_027717645.1 Desulfobacterota bacterium AH_259_B03_O07 | reverse complement strand
GTCGAAGGGTTGTTACCCGTTTCATGCTGAGTTTATCGAAGTATGTATCAAGACAAAGTAAAATAATTTAAAATTTACAAATTCTGTCCGCTAATTAAGTAACATCTGCAATTGCGAGCCTTCGCGAAGCAATCTGTTACTAACACTAAAGAGGCATAATATGTCCCTGTGCGTAAGTATTCAATGGGCGGCATAGTAGTTCATCCCGGATCAAGTTCGGGATCGGCTCCTCACCATGATAGGTCGGAACGCGACTTGCTGAATGATTCTTCATTAGTTATTGTTTATCCTAATTTGGTGACAAAAATAAAGTTGGATTAAATTAATGAGTTCGAATCATAAAATTCATATTTATAAACAAAAATTGCCGTTTTATTTTATTCCGGCATTAATTTTCTTTGGCTTAATAATTTTTTCGATTCTCACCCTCTTCGGTCTATTTATTGCCATAGCACTTGGGACGATAGCAATAGGTGCCTATTTGATCCGCCTGTTAACTCATTCAAGCAAATTGAAAGGAAATAGAGTTGAGGCAGATGGACGTACAATAGTATTAGATAAGGAAGAGTACGAGGTTATAGAGAAGAAAAAATAAAGCCGCTCCTTATTTCTTGTAGGAGCGCCATCCCCTGGCGTGATAGATTCACGGTTAAACGCACCCATTACCCTATCCTACGTCAATAGACAGCTTGCTCCTTCTAAAAGGATAAGCAAAAAAAGTGGATGTAATTTTTTTGTAGCGGCGACCTTTAGGTCGCCATGATGATCGCAGCTGGAAACTGCTCCTACAAGTTTACCTTTGTAAGAGCACCATTCCTTCGACAAGGACAGGCCCTGGTGCGACAATGATAAAAGATTCTATCGAATCTCATTTGGTATTAAATCAACCTGTACGTTCACATCAGGAATATCTTTGAGCGCAAGGTCTCGTGTTAAAAGTGGAACTTCAAGTACCTCAGCCAAAACCAGATAGAGTGCGTCATAAATAGTTACGTTATGGCGTAATGAAAATGCACGTTCTATAAAAGGCGCATGTGGATATCTGATTATGGGTAAGTCCAATAAATCTTCTAATGCTAACTTAGTTCGATTGGAAGACGTAATATCTCTCATTTCGAATCGTCTGAGGACTTGGGCTACTTCTGCATCTATTAAGTGTGGAGCAAATATATTTGGTGATTCTTCTGTTATACGTTTGGCAATTAATTGAGAATATGGATATACATCTAACAGCAGGTCAACTATAACCGAAGCATCGACAACTATCACTTATTCTTTCCTCGCTCCTCGCGTACAAATTTAGCCGAACTTTCGGTTAATTTTACACTCCCTCTAGACTTGATGCGTGCAATTATTTCTTCAACAGTAGGGCGATTAACGATGTAACTCACTTCCTTTAAAAGAAAGTCTGAAAGACTCATCCCTTTTTCTGCTGCACGGATTTTGAGTGAACGATGTATTTCACTAGGAACGTTTCTAATCTGGATCATCTTTGACATGTTAATAGCATGACATCATGTTTACCACATGTCAAGAATATGTATTTGCAGGTAATTCCTCATTGAACTTTGAATTTCACAACATTTAAGAGCACCATCTCTCATGCGACTGTGTTATCGCAGCTTGAACTTGCTCATACCAGCAATCTTCTCAACTATCGTCGTTAACTTGAGATTGCCACGATTGACCCAGTCAGTCTCCCAAAGACGGAATAAAAAGGTTTAAAGGATCAATTTAGAAGGATTCAAAGGGAAAGATGATGAAAGACGAAATCTAAAGTGATTAGCATAGTAAAACTTAAATGTTGAGGCGGGCCCCATTACTCATATCTAATCTGCGTCAATTTGCTTCGCCAGGTTGAAGTCGTTTTCAGTTAGACCACCCTCGCTGTGTGTTGATAATGATAGTGTTACTTTGTTATATTGAATGAGGATATCAGGGTGATGGTTTGCTTTTTCAGCCAGTATTGAAACTCTTGTTACGAATGATATAGCGTCAATAAAATCTTTATGAGAATAGGTTTTGCTTATTTCTTTTCCTTTTACCTGCCAGCCTTCCAACGTTTTAAGACTTTGTTGTATCTCACTTTCGGATAAACGAGCCATAATTTGCCTCCTTTGTTTTATAAAATAAATAACATCACTTGCATAGTCAAAACCCGGCCATTTCAATTATAATACAACTAATGGCAGTATGTTATATAAGCATCGGATCTAATATAGGGAATAGGATCGAAAACTGCGAAAAAGTTATAAGAGAGATCGAGAATTTTGCAGTTTTAAAATCAGTTTCATCTATCTATGAAACTGAACCTGTAGGAAACATAGATCAGCCTTATTTCATAAATTGTGTTGCAGAGTTTGTGACCTATCTTACCCCAAATGGTCTTCTAGTAAATCTTCAAGAAATTGAAAATAAGTTTGGAAGGAAACGGGATGAAATTGGGGGTCCAAGAATAATAGATTTGGATATTATTTTCTATGAGGATCGAGTAATTAAAAATGACAATTTAACGATTCCCCATCCGAGCGCACATCTAAGGCGTTTTGTTCTTGAGCCTCTTAATGAAATCGCCCGTGAACTACTTCACCCGGTCTTAAAGTCCTCGGTGTCTGAACTCCTGAGTGATTTAAGTGATGAAAAGAGCGTAAAAAAAATTGGTAAGTTTTCCACAAGCATTTCACAGTAATCCACAGGTTATTCACAATTTCCAAGCATATTTTTCAAGAGTTTATCTGCACTTAGTTGATGACTTTTAATTATTTATAATTATGAGATATCAGACTATTAGGTTTGTTATGTAAAGTTATATATTATTAATTGTGAATAACATTCTCCATTGGATTGTTAAAGTTATCCACAGGGGATATTTGAGTTTTTCGAATCTCACAATCCATACATTGCCAATTTACGATAGCCGACGTTTTCTAACGTCGGATGTACAATCCCGCGA
>JALLOG010000226.1 GCA_027717645.1 Desulfobacterota bacterium AH_259_B03_O07 | reverse complement strand
AACGCTTCCGGAATTGATTTTGGCAATTTTTTGAATGCCCATTTAAAATCTAAAATACTGTCCCCGAAATATCTAACATCTACGGTAATGACATAAGTAAACAAATAACAAGTATCTGGAAATTATTTAGAAGGAATAAGACCAACTGAGTCTTTAATTTTTAAGAATCTTTTGGAAATGTTTACTTTTGCATCAAGGACAATACTAAATACAGTAGGAACAAGAAATAATGTAAAAATTGTGGATACCACCATTCCGCCAACGACTACACTTCCAAGACCCCTATAGAACTCAGATCCGGAACCAGGGGAAACGATTAAGGGAAGCATGCCAAACACGCTTGTTGTGGTGCTCATAAAAATCGGCCTTATACGAATTTTTACAGATTCAGTGATGGCTTCTTGGTATTCCATTCCTCCTTCTCGAATATAATTCAATGCCTGATGAACGATCAGTATCGCATTATTAATAACGACGCCGATGAGTATTATAAACCCCAGCATTGTCAAAATATCAAGGGGTTGATACGTAAATCTGTTTAAAATAAACAACCCCAGAAAACCACCGAAGGACGCAAACGGAACGCTGAACATGATAACCAATGGATATAGAAAACTCTCAAATAGCGATGACATTAAAAGGAATGCAATTACCGCAGCAAGAACGAAGTTCCACTGTAAGGCTTTTCGGGTTACTGTCAGATCATCAGCAGTCCCAGTCAGAATGATATTGTATTGACCTTCAAGTTCTCCCCTACTACGAAGAGGTGTTATAATCTCCTCCTGAATCTTCTCAATCGCACTCTCGAGTGGCATTTTTTCAGGTGGTATAACCTGTATCGCTATTGTCCTTTGCCGCTCATAGTGGTTGATCTGCTCAGGTCCTGTAGTTACATTAACATCAGCAACAGATCCAACTGTCACTATCTTACCACTGTCAGTGCTAACCATCAGATTTTCAATCTCATGAGTTCTATTCGCATACTCATCTACACCACGAAGTACAAGATCAATTTCATCACCATCAATTTGATAGTCACTCACTTTCGCTCCATCAACAAGTGTATTTATCATAAATCCAAGTTCATCGTTGCTAATCCCTACATCGGATGCCCTTGCTCTATCGGTTACTACCTGGACTTCTGGATTTCCTAAATCCAAACTTGGTATTGGACGTACTTGGGCTTCGGGTATTTGTTGCATCGCACTAAAAAATATCTCCTGACCAAGACCTACAAGGTTTTCTAAATCAGGACCAGTGATTTGAATATTGATTGATCTGCCCTCCCCAATTCCTCTCTGAAAAATGCTTGACTGATTAACTATAGCGATCATTCCGGGTATCTTACCGAGAGCTTGCTTCAAGACGGGAATCAGTTCTCGTATTCTTCTCGGTTCCTGAGCACGTGCACCCATGAATACTTGACGTCCTCTTGCAACATAGAAGAATGTTTCAATAGGAGGACCACCGAGTTTCTCTGCTGCCTGACTGCCCTTTTCCGTTTCCCAATAAGGACTTAGATCTTTTTCTATGTCTTCACCAATCTCCGTAAACTCCCCAATGTTGTACCCAGGGGGAGGTAGCAGAACACCAAAAAGAAGATTCCGATTTCCCTGGGGAAGATATTCAGTCTTAGGCATCATCACCCAGCTAAGTAAGATCGCACCCAAGGTAAAACCGCAAACAACAGCAATTCTGAGTCTTGCGTTTTCAATGATGTGCTGTATAAGTCTGGCAATGCCGTCAGCAAATTTCTTGGCAAATCGGGTTAAACCCCAGAGGTTAGTAAAAGAAGGATCTGCACTTTCTTTTGCTATTTGTAAGATTTTCGCTGAAGCCGCGGGTATTACGGTTATTGAAACAATTAAACTCAAAATTACCGAAACACTAATTGCTATTGCAATATCTCGGAAGAGTTGTCCTGCCTGCTCCTGAATGAAGATGACGGGCAAAAAAACAGCCGCTGTTGTAAGTGTACTCGCAAGCACTGCCCCCCAAACCTCAACAGTTCCTTCATATGCTGCTTTAATTCGTGACTTCCCCATTTGCATATGACGATAAATGTTTTCCAAAACTACTATGGAGTTGTCGATAACCATGCCCACTGCGAAGCTCATACCTGCAAGGCTGATTACGTTTATTGTTCTCCCGAGCAAGGCCATCACAACGAACGTCCCTATAATGCTGATGGGAATTGCGGTTGCAACTATTAGTGTGCTACTACCACTTCTTAGGAAAAGCAATAGTACCGATATTGCAAGAATAGCACCTATGATAAGATTTTGTTTTACGAGATTAATAGCGCTAGTTATATATGTGGTTTCATCGTACACATTGTATAAAGTCAAACCCCTGTCTTTTAAAATCCCTCGATTGAGCTCATCTGTTGCTTCTCTCAGTCCTGTCATGACTTCGATAGTATTAGCACCGCTTTCTTTGAGTGCATTCACCGCAATTGCTGCCTCCCCGTTCTGGCGAACCGCAAACTCTGGATCCTTGTATCCCAATTTTACTCTCGCTACGTCCCTTACATATACAGGAGCACCATTCACTCTTGTTATAATTACATCTTCAATGTCTTCTGGTGATCCATATTCTCCTATTGTTCGTACAACATATCTTCGTTTTCCCTCATCAAAATCCCCGGCACTATAGTTATCGTTCTCCTTATCAATCGCCTGTGCTAATTGAGAGAGAGTAATACTCCTTGCCGCAAGCGCATTAGGATCTACTATCACTTGCATCTCACGTTCGTGTCCTCCATAAACATTCGAAGAACCGACTCCAGGCACACGCTCAAACTTTGGTTTAATGAAATCATCCGCAAAATCGTGGAAATTATTAATGTCAGTCTCGTTCTCAGGAAGAGTCTTTAATATGAACCAGGCCATGGCACTAGCCCCGGTATCAACACTACTTATTACGGGTCTATCAGCTTCAGCTGGATATTCTC
>JALLOG010000225.1 GCA_027717645.1 Desulfobacterota bacterium AH_259_B03_O07 | reverse complement strand
GTTATACATTAGCAATTATCCTAATTTTTGGTAAAAAGAGAATTGAATAGGAGAGATTTGTTAAAGGAATTATTTTATTTGTGTGAATTCGCTTCCATTAGTGGCTTATTTGTGACAGAGGTGACGGAATTTTTGTAAATTGTTTCTGAGTTAATATCAGTATTGATCAGAAAACGAAAGGGGAAATATGGCAAAAGGAACTTGCTCTGATAGCAGTAAAACGAGGAAAAAAAGATGAAACTACGCTCATACAAGGTTATTGTTCCTGCCGTCCTCTTTATTCTTTTCATTGCTTTGTATCTTTATCGGATTCCCATACTTACCGCTATGGGAGAGTACCTTTACTCCCCGACTTCGCTGAAGAAAGCCGATCTAGTTGTGGCTTTAGGTGGTAATCGATGGCGTCAGCGCGAGGCTGTGGCTCTCATGAAAAAAGGACTGGCGGGACATATCCTTTTTGTGGGATCAGATGTGGAGCAAAGTGACTATAACTGTCTCGGTGTTTCAAGAGAACGGGCAATTCCAGCAAACATGCCTACTTTCACTACCGGTGATGAGGCACTTGTAATATTAAAAACCATGCAGGAGCGGAGGTTTAAATCGGCGATCGTAGTGACATCATGGTATCACCTGAGACGAGCTAGCTTAACTTTCAGAAAGGCATTTGATGGGGAGGGGATAAATCTGATGTTCCATCCATCAAATCACGCGCCTTTTGATGCTAAAACGTGGTGGCGTAGTCATATCGGCCGGAAAGCAGTAGCAATGGAGTATATTGGACTAGCATCAGCTTGGATAAGGTATTAGAATTAACAACAGGAGATTAAGGGATTGGAGACTATAAAAATAGAGACAGGAGATTAGGAGACTAAGAGATTGGGTAATATAAAGAGTTTTGACGATCTTGATGTTTGGCAGATGGGGAAAGCACTTACCCATAAAATTTATGAACTTACCGTTCATTTTCGAAAAGAAGAGGTATAGGGAATGACTTCACAGGTGAGTAGAGCAGCATGGTCTATACCTTCCAATATTGAAGAAGGCTTTTTGATTTTCATTTTATGCATAAGATCAGGTTATATTCTAATGCCAGATGAAGGTAGAGCATTAAATACTTTATGAAGCCACGTTTTTCTCTACCTTTCTTAATTTCTGGACCAGATATGTAATAAATATCAACCAAAGAACAAAGCCAATCAGGTAAAAGTATTTAGAACGGAGAGGTAGCGCTGCTGCGATCATCACTCGGTCATCATGAAAATGACCACAAATAAAGCGTCCCGTAAAAGGTAAATCCCAAATCCATATACTTAATGGGAGAAAGGATAAAAAAACTGGCGCGACAAGAATTCTTAGCCAGTAATTAAAATTGCCAATATGGTATACAATAATCATGACTACGATAGCCCAAGGCAATGATGGATCCCTGGATAGCCATTTAAACGTCACGAAAGGAGTGTAATCAGCCCCGAAAGGGTTAAGCATACAGGACTGTGTGTAGAATATTAAATGATGAAGTATTGCAGTTAAAGGTATGATGGTAAGAATGGAGAGTGTTACCCACCATCCTCTGCTTTTGCTAAATTTATGTTGACCTTCGATAGGAGCTATTGGGGGCCAAATGATCTGCAACATTATTCTTACTGCGTCCTTCATACAAGGTTTCCATTAATTCGAGATTAATCCTTTCATATTACTGCGGATAATTGACTCATGTCGCATATGGTAATCGGTAAAAAAGGGAATTTCAACAATCTCAGAAAGTGATCATGAGTATTTGCAAACTCTCTATTAATCTCAATAATTCTCAATGAATCTCGATTCGTCTCAAGTGATAAGTTGGGATAATAAACGGACGACTAAGAAATTAGGAGACTAAGAGATTGGAGACTGGGAGGCTAGAGAATATCAAGAGCTTGACCCATACGCCAAAGTCCCTAATCCAGATTCCACTAAATCTCAACAAATCTCAAACAATCTCATTAAACCAATGCTAATTCTTGGACTTAATGCATACCATGGTGATTCTTCGGCCTGCCTTGTGTCGGATGGAAAACTTGTATGTGCCATCGAAGAAGAAAGAATAAGAAGGATTAAACACTGGGCTGGACTCCCCACCGAGGCTATTAAATGGTGCTTGGAGTATTCAGGAGTTGATCTCAAAGATGTCGACTATATTGCTGTTTCAAGAAATCCCTCCGCTCATCTACACAAGAAGGTCTTAAGAGTACTTACAAAAGCTCCGCGTCTCAGTTTTTTAAAAAGCAGGCTACAAAACGCATCAAGGGTAAAAGATATTAGAACTTCCATTGCAGAAGCAATTGGAATAAATGCTTCCTGCATAAAAGCTAAAATACACAATGTTGAGCATCATAGAGCTCATCTAGCAAGCGCTTTTCTTGTGTCATCATTTGATAATGCTGCATGCGTTTCAGTTGATGGGTTCGGGGATTTTCTAAGCGCAATGAGGGGTATAGGTGAAGGGAATGAAATTAAGATTTTTGACTGGGTTGAATATCCCCATTCTCTCGGAATCTTTTATACAGCTTTTACCCAATACTTAGGATTCTGGAAATATGGGGATGAATATAAGGTAATGGGTCTTTCAGCTTTTGGTGAGCCGGTTTATCTGGATCAAATGAGAAAAATAGTAAAACTAAAAGATGCTGGTTTATTTGAGCTGGATACCTCTTTCTTCCTCCATGATAAGGAAGGGGTTGATATGGTCTGGGAAAACGGAGAACCAACATTAGGTAGGCTTTTTTCTAATAAACTAGTCAAACTTTTTGGAAAGCCGAGAGAAAAGGGAGAAGATGTCACAACACACTATCAAAATATAGCCGCTTCTATGCAAGCAATGTATGAAAAGGCCTTTTTTCATATGTTAAATGATATTTATGAAAAGACCGGTATTGATAAGCTCGCACTTGCGGGAGGCTGTGTTCAAAATTCTCTTGCAAATGGGAAAATATTTGATAAAACGCCCTTCAAGGA
>JALLOG010000224.1 GCA_027717645.1 Desulfobacterota bacterium AH_259_B03_O07 | reverse complement strand
TGAGCTTTCTTGTGTCAATTTTTTTTATCACAGGAGGATTTGGGCAACAGCCCGTGAAGATACGACCCCGTTGATATGTCCACTATCCAAGCTTGACAAAATATTAGATTACCAAAAGAATTTAAATTTTCAATTAATTTAAGATATCCTTGAGGATCCTGAAAAAGGTGTTTATTGATTCTGATAGATTACTAGGATCATTTTGTCAATTTTAGAGATCATAATGTATTAATTATGTTCTAGCCCTGAAGGAGACATTTATGCGTCTTAAGAGTATTGAGAAAATAAAACATCAATATGAGCACGTATATGTATCTCCACATATGGACGATATTGCATTGTCATGCGGAGGTAGAATCGTTAATCAAAGAAAGAAAGGTGAAAATGTCCTTATCGTTACAGTATTCACTGGGGATATCGACGAGGCCAAGAAACCTCGAAGAAAACTTTTCAATCAATTTATCAATACACAAGAGCGCCGGGCTGAAGACACAGGAGCAATGGATAGATTAGGGGTCGACTATCTTTGGCTTGATTATCCTGAGGCTATCTATAGAGGTAAAAGGCCCTTATCTCTGTTTAGTTCAAACGTTTATGGTTCGGGTACGGAAAAACCTGTATGTGATGCCATTTTCACTGATTTACAAAAAACATGTAATACAGCTCAAAACAAGATTTTATATTTACCCTTAGGCATGGGTAAGCATATCGATCACCAGATCATTTTTCAAATTAGTGCTCAGCTACTCTCTCTAGGTAACCAAGATTTCGAATTCATCTATTACGAAGAAGTACCATACATGTTCATCCCGAATCTGCTCAAATATAGAATGAAAGGGATCGGGATTGAAGTCGGTGCAATGGAATCTACCAAAGATATAACCCATAAAAAGCCGATCATGCAGGAAACAATAGAGGTCTATCGGTCTATTGTGGACTTGCCCTTTGTCAAACTTAATAATCCCCTGAAAAAAGGTGTCGTCTTTCTTTTAATCGCTTTCTATTTAACATTTTTGAGGTATATGTCCAATCCTCGGCGTGGTGCACTACGCGGGAGGAATGTATCACCAGAGATTAGTGATGTAAGCTCATGTATTGATGAAAAGCTAGATGCGATACTTAATTATCGATCGCAGATTAAGCTGTTCTTTGGGAATAACGATAAAGAGGCCATTAAAAATCTTTATGAAAAATACTCTGAAACAATAGGTGGAGCAACTGGTAAGTTTTTAGAACGATATTGGAAGATAAGAGAGTAAGGTAGGCAGAAATCATCTAATATAAACCTGATCTTGATGGATCAACTAGTACTGAACTTTAAAGAGATTATTTGTGCGATTCCTTTGACAGTATATAAATAGATAGTTACATTAAACCTCAAACCTCCAAAAATTAAGATAATCATAAAAAGTGCTTTTACTGGTAGTAAGTATATATACAGCATTAGTAACCTTTTTTTTAATTCATCGCTTGATAGTCATTTCCCACCTCGATGAAATGCCCGTCGAGGAAACTGTTGAAGGAAATATTCCATTTGTTTCGATTATAGTTCCCTTGAGAGATGAAGAGAGAAATGCAATGTTTTGTGTTGAGAGTCTTCTTCTACAAAAGTATCCTAATTTTGAGGTAATAGCATTTAACGATATGTCAAAGGATAACACTCTTAAGATTCTCAAGGAACTGGCTTCCCGTTACAACAATCTCAAGGTTATTGACGGCATTCCTAAACCAGAGGGCTGGGTTGGCAAAATACATGCTCTTTGGCAAGGTGTAAAAAATTCAAAAGGGGAATGGCTTCTGTTTGTTGATGCCGATATTAATACCGATCCATACACTCTCACATCAGCAATAAATTATGTTGAGAAAAACAAAGTAGATATGTTATCTCTTAATCCATTCCACATTCTAAGAACATTCTGGGAAAAAGTAATTCAGTCTATTATTCTCACATCTATTTATTACGATTTTCCTCAGAAGAAGATTAATGACCAACAGAGCAAAATAGCCGCCGCAATAGGTGGATTCATATTTATTAGTCGTTCCGTTTATGAAGCAACTGGCGGTCACATGGCACTTAAGGATAGAATTGTTGAAGATTTTGCCCTTGCAAATTTAGTAAAAAGCTCTGGCTACCGACTAAACGTAATGGGTGGTAAAAAACTAGTAAGAGTCAGATGGTATGAAAATTTTAGTGAGTTGTGGGAGGGTTGGACTAAAAATGTCTTCTTCGGGCTCGGGAGAAACATGGGAAAACTAGTGTTTGCAATATTTGCACTACTCGCTTGGGGGGTTATCCCGGTTATTCTCTTTCTGTGGACGCTCTTCCTCATAATTTTTCGGGAAGCCCTAAGTTCAGTAGTGTATATAATATGTTTTGAGAGTTTATTTCTTTTAATTTTGGCGATATTAAATAGCTTGCAAGCTGCGCGCCTATTTTCTATTCCCCGATACTATTCATTGACCTTCCCATTAGGGGTATTAGGTTTTGTGGCTATTATGCTTTCTTCAGCATACAAGGTTGTAAGCGGAGTTGGGGTGACCTGGAAGGGTAGAGTTTATAGGTTTTAACCTCTAGTTCTATGCAGTGTAATTAATTTTTATAAATAAATTTTATAGTACCTAGTATTAAGCTTATAGACTCGAAAATTCTTTTTTTGGTTTAACACTCCTTTAATATAAATGGAATATTGCTTAACCGATTATGAATCAATTTAAAAACAAAATAAATAATATCAGTTAGTGTTTTTTTGGATATCTCTTTAAAAACCAGTTAGGGAATCCATTATTTTAGCTTGATTGATTATCTCTGCATTATATTTCCTCTGATACAATTGTGCAATTACCTGTACTCGTTCAGTACGTTAGTGGCACATTGCCTCCTTTCGTTTTTCTATTTTCTAACCAATTCCGATAATACTCATTTGGGTTAGATAATCAATCCCCTGATGTGGTCTTATGTAATTATAGGTATGTTCCCACCTGGACGGTTGCTTGTTGT
>JALLOG010000223.1 GCA_027717645.1 Desulfobacterota bacterium AH_259_B03_O07 | reverse complement strand
CTTATTATCGTTTATTAATGTATCGGGATTTGGTCTGGTAGATGCATTTGCGGGGCCTACACCACCACCTATTTCAGGAGAAACAAATTGTACGGACGGTATTGATAATGATGGGGATACACAAATAGATTGTGATGATTTTGATTGTATATTAGACCCAGCATGTAGGCCTACTCCTACTCCCCAGCCACCTACTCCTACTCCTACACCTCAGCCAACACCACAAGTAAATTGCTGTGAGTTTGTGTTACCTCAATCCTGTATTTCAGGGCCGGGTTTAACTCTTGAAATATGTAGTGGACTAGATGTAGGAGAACTCCAGGTGTTCGCCCCAGGCCATTTTTGTAATACTGAGGAGTTTTGTCAGGAATCCCCGCCACCTGGATTACCCTGTAGTGGAGATTCATGTGAACCAGGAGATGCAAATGCTGACGGTTTTGTAAATTTAGCTGACTTGGGCCCAATAATTAATGAATTCAGAGGTACTCAGACAGCACCCGGCAATGGGGATTGTAATATGGATGGCTTTACGAACCTCGCTGACCTTGGGTGCGACATAACTCTTTTTAGAGGCCCACCTGGTCCAACCCCGACACCTACTCCTACTCCTCAGTCAACGCCAACACCACAAGTAAATTGCTGTGAGTTTATTGACCCCCAAGTGCTCCTATTTTTTAACTGTATATCAGGGCCGGATATAACTCTTGAAACATGTAGTGAACTAGAAGAAGGAGTGTTCTTCCCAGGCTTTATATGTGATCCGACCCAAAAGGCATGTAAAAGAACACCACTACAAGTAAATTGCTGTGAGTTTCTTTCACCTCAAGATGAGTTTAGCTGTAAATCAGGGCCGGATTTAACTCTTGAAATATGTAGTGAACAAGAAGGATTCACTGATTTCGTCCCAGGCGTTGAATGTGGCGAGGAAGGTCTTTGTGAACTGTGCATATAGCATCGACATCAATTTCAATTGCTTCCTTCAGAAATTGCTCTATTAATATAGGATGGTCTGGAGAGACCTTGACTGCTTCTCTATTATAACGGAGGAAGACGACTAGCTCAAATACTCCCGGCGATCGAAACGGATGCTTAGGCTGATAGACTAAGCTGAATCGGCGTAAGGTAATCAAGTGCTGAATGAAGGTAACTCCTGTTGCCTTTTCCAAGTATTTTACTATCTTATTTTTACGAGGTTTTTAATGGGGAGCAGTATATAGCGGTATCTGATTTATCCCAATTGGATAGAATCAAGAAGCATGCATCAAGTGTAGGTGAGCTTGGTAAAAAATTAAAATATTGGGATTATGATGAAGTTCTTGAAAACCATGAGGCTCTTTCCGCTGTAAATGAATCAATCAATAGATTAGGTCTAGTTCCTCAAGGATTTTAGTTCTTTTTTAAATTGAATCATATATTAATCAATTAGAATTAAAGATATTCTTAGTCAAATCCAATATATTTCCAACCCCAATTCTCGGGGAAAACCAGATAATTAGATATTAAGATAGCCTTGACCCATTGAACCCCCTTCCCAACCCCCAACTCATCCCAACTCGTGGTATACGATTGACAAGAGCTTATTATTTGTGAGATACTAGGAGTATTAAATGTTTATGCATAAAATGGGATTATGACTTCTTAAAGTGTTCACTTTTAAACTTTAAATCGTGTAAAAACGGTTCACTTTTAATTTTTAAATGACAAACCATACTATCGACTTGAAATACTATTATGATATGTATACAATAAGAATTAAATCGTTTATTAGCATCATAAGGTAAATGACTAGATAAAAGGCGCATAACAAATTTAATCTCTTAAAAATTCTAGTGTTTACGGTTTGTTCTGTAATTGTAATATTTTGTTATAGTACCTAAAAGACGTAATTAATTACGGCTCTTAGGAAGTCTAATACTAGTTGGGCATATCAGTATCACCTTTATGTATTAAAAATTGTAAGGAGAAGACGATGAATATCTCACAGGGAATAACAGCGTTAATTATGGCAATTGGGATGGGCTTGATGGTTTGGTCTTTTACACAAGCACAAGAGGCTGGGCACTTCTTTCTTAAATCAGCTGATATAAAGTGGACTGACGGGCCGCCGTCGATACCGCCTGGCGCTCAAATCGCCGTGATTGAAGGTGACTTAAAAGAAGCTCAGCCCTTCACATTCCTTCTTAAGCTTCCAGCTGACTACAAGATAGCACCGCACACACATCCGACTATAGAACACGTGACTGTGCTCTCTGGAACTCTCTATATGGGGATTGGGGATCAACTCGATCCAGAGAAAGCAGTAGCCTTGACACCCGGAAGTATTGCAGCGTTTCAACCGGGACAAAGCATGTTTGCCTGGAGTGAGAAAGAAACTGTTTTCCAAGTGCATGGGGTTGGCCCGTGGGGGATCAATTACGTTAACCCGGCGGACGATCCAAGAAAGAAATAACCAATTAAAGCCAGTAGTTCCCGCTGCAACCTGGAAATGAAATCCTGGCAATTTTTGGGATAATTTAAATTACCTCCTCCTTATTCTTCTTACTTTCTCATTTCTAATTCATAGTTTAAGATTCAATTTCACATATTAATTGAAAAGGGATTATGCTTATTGATATAGGGTGCAATTGGGATTGAATCTAGCCCCAGGGTTCTAACTCCGATAATAGACTCTGGGGCTTTTATTATTACTTCCTACACAATACAGCATTATACTTGTAATATAGTTTGAGTTTCTTGAATTTACCCCAGTAGATAACTCAAGAATAATAAGCTTGGATTTGTAATACATTATTATTTCATGATGAATGCTTACAAAATCATTGAGAATCATGACGGAGTTGGGTTTATCAAAACATATCGCCCTGTTATAGTGAAGTAGATGGATTATTGATAATAAATTCAAAAATACTTACTTGCCTAACGCTTCAGTTTCCCTCTTCAATCCTCAACGAATTGCTGCTGATACTCAGGTGGTACAGATCCTAGTTCGTTTGTAACGTGTAAA
>JALLOG010000222.1 GCA_027717645.1 Desulfobacterota bacterium AH_259_B03_O07 | reverse complement strand
ATGAGGTCAAAATGAGTATCTGTAGAAATTATCTGTGTTAAGCCATTATTATGCATCACTGCAATATGAATTACATCTCTCGCTGTGACACCTTTGGAAGCATATTGCTCGAATAGCTTGACTGCAAGACGAATATCGGCTGGAAAGATAGGATAGATCTTGGGCATTATAGTGAGCAGGTTGTTTGCTATAGTAACAGCGATTTGCCATTCTCTTATGGCTCCATAGCGATACAAGACTTCCTGGATGATTTCGGTATCTATAACAACTTCCATACGCCCCTCGGCGATCTCAGTCATAACCCAGGCGCAGGAGTTTTTGTAGGTATGGTTCCGCCCTGCCGCATATATGGGCACGTTGACGTCCAGGAAGAACTGGCTATTACTCATCCATGGCCCCTTTGATAATTTGGGCTTCCATTTCGTCCCAGTCGGCTACAGGCGCCCCTAAGGAGAGCAAGCTCTTTAGCGCTTTCTTTCGCTGTGCTAGAAGTGTCTTTTTAAAGTACTCTTCTTCAATTGCCTTACGAATAAGAACACTAATTGGTTTGCCTTCTTCTTTGGCTATGCGAAGAAGCATCTCATACTGCTCCTCGGTTAGAACCGTTTGAACCCGTTTGGCATAAGTGGAGCTTATTCTTTCCTTGTGCTTTGTTTTAGGTTTCATATCATCATGAACTGGTAGTATAAAATAGGTATTATATATATGATACTACGATATTGCGTAATGACAAGGGAGAAGGAAGATGGGAGAAGGAATGTGGGAAAGGGGAGAAGGAAAAGCAAAAATACCCTATCCCTTTTACCGTATACCAAATCCCGCCGTTAGAAAAAACGCTGATATTGATACACTAATTGAAAATTACTTAATGTTTATCAATGAAATCAAATAGTTAGGAGGCAAAAATAATCACAAAAGGCAATAACGGCAAATGGATTGATGTAATTGTTGTAGGCGGTGGCCCTAGTGGACTGCAGACTGCGTCTATCCTAGCCGACTCTGGGCTTAGTGTAGCTCTATTTGAACGGGATTCAGAGATCGGTAAAGACATTGTCTGCTCGGGTGTAATAAGTAAAGAGGCTTTTTCTAGATACGACCTGCCTCATGAAGCAATTGTAGGTAGATTGAAAGAAGCGGACCTGTTTTCTCCTGGAGGGTGTTGCATTACATATTCACATCCGGAGGAGGCGGTATTTGTTGTTGATAGACACATTTTTGATAGAAAACTGGCTGAGAATGCACTAGATAGGGGTGCAAAAATTTTTCTAAATACAAAGATTTCTTCGCTTTCTGTTGAAGATAAATATGTAATGGCTCATATTAAAACACAAGAAGGTGAGCATAATGTCTTTGCAGATATTTGTGTAATTGCAACGGGAGCAAATTACAATCTTCAGAGTTCTCTTGGATTAGGTCGCCCAAAAAAGATCATAAAGGGTATTCAGGTAGAAATAAAAACCGAGGATATAGAACGCTTAAGACTCTATTGGGGAAGGAGGTTTTCAAATGGTTTTTTTGGGTGGGCAATTCCACTTATGGATGGGAGAACGAGAGTCGGTGTTATGACTGAGGGAAATGCTATCGATGGTTTAAGAAATACTTTGTCTGCAATTGGCGATTCTATAGATTCATCTTCAGAGTTAAGTAAGGCAAGAAGAAGAGGAATAGCTTTTGGGACAATAACACGAAGCTATTCCGATAGGATTATTGTCGTAGGTGAGGCAGCTGGACATATTAAAACTACGACTGGTGGGGGTATTTACTATGGTCTTCTAAGTGCTGAAATAGCATCTAAAGTTATTAAAAAAGCTTTTAAAGTCGGAACATTTGAAGCAAAAACCATTTCCAAATATGAAAAACAGTGGAAAAAGATATTGGGAAAGGAAATTGCTTTTGGTGAATATTTTCATAAGTTTTATTCGAAATTGAGTGACAATTCTTTAGATGGATTGTTTAGTGCGGCCAAGCAGGATGCCCTCCTTTCATATATAGCAAAGAATGGCAAATTTGACTGGCATAAAGATGCCATTGTAAAAATAATTAAAAGCCCTAATTTAAGAAAAGCGCTTTGGAATGGATTTTTCTGTTATTAAAAAAACACACAACCTGCTAAAAAATGGTTTATAATTATTTATAGAGTTTAGAGTTGGTAACCACGGGGGAATCTCTTATATAGGTTATAGTTTTTAAAAAAGTTTTTTAGATTTTGAATCAACAACCAAACTTACTACATGCCATTTAAAAGCATAAAAAACACAGGTAATTCTCTATGAAACATATTCAAATGGGAAAACATTTTTGGCTGAGTACAATCCTGTTTATTATTTATTGTGGGTTTTTATTTTACCTATCATCAATTCCTAATAGTTCATTGCCTCATTTGAATCTTCCCGACATAGTAATGCACTACTTTCTCTACTTGGGTTTTGGGTTAATCTTTGCATTCTTTTTATATAATCTAAAGTTTGATCTTTCCTGGATGAAGAATGGAATCACTACCTTTTCTTTCATAGCAATTTATGGATTGGGTGATGAAATTCATCAAATATTTGTAGCAGGAAGGAATTTTAGCCTTCTAGATTTACTTATGAATGTTATTGGGGGAATCTCGGGTTGGTTACTATTTATATTTTTGTACAACTATTTAAAAGAACTTAGAGTAATTCTGCCATCGGAGCCTTTAGTAAAAAGCCGGGATACTTAATTCGTAAATTTTATTCGTTGGGATAGGCGAGGTTTTCCAACCTCGCAAAAATTAAGCGAGACAAGAATGTCTCGCCTATCGTCGGTTTTATATTCAGGATAAGGTTGAACAAAAATTTCTAAAATCCTCCTTCACAAAAGGAGGAGATTAAACAAAGCGCCTTTTTTTTCCCTCTAAACCTCTTAGAGAAAAAATGGTTTAACCGGGCATTCAAAAAATTGCCAAAATCAATTCCGAAAGCGTTAAAAAAAGATTTAGGGTTGGGGTTGAATTAAATATTTTTAGCTGTAGGAATTGATTTAATAAATCCTAATTTTTTG
>JALLOG010000221.1 GCA_027717645.1 Desulfobacterota bacterium AH_259_B03_O07 | reverse complement strand
AAATATTAAACGATGTATCCCCGATTAAAACATTCGAGGATGACGGATGAGTAAAGTTCGAGGAAATTTATTATTTTATTGGATTCTGTCCTCGAATTACGTGACATCTACAGAAATGACAGTCAAGGGACAACCCTGTAGCAAGCTGCAGGGAATTCACTAGTTAAATAAGTTTTTTATTTTGAAGGGTAGAAGCGAGCGGAATTAATGCTAAAAGTTTTCTGCAGGATCGAAAAACACTTCCACATCTTTTGATACGACTTCAGAAGGTACCGAAGTCATGGTTATTGAGAAAAACTTTCTCTCACCTGGGAATAGTAAGCCATCGGGATCATCCTCACCGACTTGAACTGAATTAGCACCGACAACGTCTCCATTTTCATCCTTGAGTGTGATAAGCACAAATACCAATTGAACAGGTGTACCTCCATCGTTTACAACAGAACCATTAAATTCAAGATTTCCTTCTGGACTAATACTCTCAAGAATTGGTCCACTCAATTTGACGGACCCATCCTCATCTGCATCAGCACATGCCCAGAAGACTACTAAACAAAGACAAAATGTTGAAATTATTGAAAGTAACCTTTTCATTTCTTTCTTTTATCAGCAATATCTGTAATCGATATTACATTCTTATTGCTTTCCTGATTTGTTGTTCGTTCTTCAGTATCATTCACATGATCTTCAATCATATCACCAAGAAGTCTATGCATTACCCTAAGAGAACCCACAGAGTGCTCTTTTATATACCCCTTTTCAAAAACAACTTCCTTCTTTCTCCTAAGAAGTAAGTAAAAAATAAATGCCTGATTGTTAAGAACCACTAGCATAGCAGCATACAAAAGGAAATTGTCAGCTAACACTTTTTTAAATATGGCTTTTGTATCAGAGTCAATCTTCACAATTCCAAACGGTTCGGTTGTTTCCTGAACTGTGAAAGGTACTGACACTGAGATAACTCCATTTCGATTTTTTACCGAGTAACCACTTTCCGGGTTAAAATCTTCCATAAAGTATCCCGAGTCCATTCCAGTTTCAACATCTTTTTTCACTACAACGCTAAAAAATTTGGGAGCAATATCAAAGGTGTCAAAAAGTTTTTTCCTCCCTAGTCTATCATCAAGAAATAAATAAAACTCATCACTCGTAGCATTATTACCAACATGAGCAAAATAACTGCTTGCCTGTTCACCTATAGTTTCAGCTATTGCCCTTGTCTTATTGACAAGCTCGACCTTCGCTTTATCAAATTGAAAAAGGAAAACAAGTCCAACAATAGCCAATACACATACCTCTATTCCAATTGCTTTAGCTATTGTTCCTAAGTGGTTTATTATGCGCATTTCATAAACTCTTCAAGTATTTCTTGTACTCCTTCATTTTCTGTCCGCCTAAGGAGCATATAGATCATTCCGTTAAAATCATGTTTCATATCATCATCAAGAGCCCTATAAAGCTTTATGAGCATTCTTTCAGCTTCATTAAGAATTTCGAGATTATCTTCAAATATACTCTCTCTCTCCATAAATCTATTGAGTCTTTCATTTCTAGCAACATTCCACAGTTCTTCAATCTTCAACTCCAAAATATCAGCCATCTGCTGACATCTTTCAAGTGAAGGAGCATCAACCTTGCCCGTTTCTAGCTGGTGTATAAATACGCTTGAAACACTCAAAGCACGAGCTAAGTTCTCTTGTGTTATATTTCTTTGCTTTCTTTTATTCTTTAAATAAATCCCAAAATTCATTACATGCCCTCCGAGAAATTTGAATTTTCACTAGTTAAGAAAGAATACATCGACATATTCATTGTACACCATATTAACACAATATGGCAAGCATTTTTTAATGGAGAATAACCTTAACTAATTAGAAATCTAAAATAAAGAATAACTTGGAAACATGCCCGGAGACGGAATCGGCTCCGTGCACCTTACCGCTAACTGCTACGGACTTCTCACCTGTATAACAAATCCTCTTAAAAAATTTAACATTCCGCCTGAAAGTCCCGCCGCGGTGTCTATTGGGTTTGTTGCAATGTTTATAGTTAGTGTTAGCTATGTCGCCGTTCGCACGAGGATTTGATTAAAATGAATAGAACCTAAGAAACTTACTATTAAACATTTTCTAGTCTTTCTTGTATACACTTTCAAGAAAGGGGATGACGCCACTTCAGACCCGCAAAACGGCTAAAGTCTCTGTCTGTGGTAATCCATTCACTACCGGACTCGATTGCCAGGGCGGCTAAGTATGCATCTGGTACCAAATTGCCCTTTACGCCAGCATCAGTACAAAGTCGGATAAAAATATCCCAGTGACGCTGTCCCGGTGAAATAAGCACACAGTTTGGTTCACTTCGAACTTGTTTTGTAAATTCAATTGCTGACTTTATTTCGCTCGGTGGGTCAAAAATTCGTGGATGCGTAACAATGCGCAGGAAACCGCTTAAGACTATATCGGAAATCCCATAGGCCTGATCACTATTGATGACGTCTTCGAGCCACGCACGAATCCCTGCATGACTAGGAGCGTCAGACCGATGAGCATATACCAACACATTAATATCAGGAAGAATCATCAGAGTTATCCATCAGATCGATTAATGATGCTGAGTCGTCCAAATCAACACCCGGTTGGAGACCGTTACCTGAAAAGGTGATTAATCTTATTGGCTTACGTTGAGCCATTTGTCTTTGGCGAGCTAACATTTGGCGCAACGCATCTTCAATCAAGGTAGTCAGACTCTGCCTATGCTTTGCGGCAAGTTGTTTTACCTCAATTAACAGTTGCTCATCAATTCTAATTGTTGTTCTCATACATCAAAACATACTATAGGGGCATATAAATGTCAAAGTATGTCATAACCTCCGCTATATTCTCTAAATCTCTCCAAAGGCTCTTCAGCTTTTCTTCTAGACCTGTGGGTTGTCTGAATGACATGCTTATCGCATGAAGAAGAAATCTCGCCTGGGGAGAATAGAAAGATATTTTTGTCGTTGATTGAGAAATTACGGAAGGAATAGAAG
>JALLOG010000220.1 GCA_027717645.1 Desulfobacterota bacterium AH_259_B03_O07 | reverse complement strand
CTTCACAAACATTAAAAATTTAATTACGATATTGATATTAAGAAAATTAACAATCTCCTTTCCTGTGGAGCTTCCACCCGAGTGTAAAACCCTTCTTTTCGTATGCCCTCCTTCTAGTGATAGCTCGAATCCTTTTTTACCAGAGTCAAATTTCATGCCGAGTTTGATTATATCCAAAACCCTATTTCTGCCTTCAATTACAAGTATCTCAGCCGCTTCTTTATTGCATAATCCTCTCCCAGCTTTAATCGTGTCTTCAAGGTGAAAGACGGGTGAATCTTCTGGATCAACAGCAGCCGCAATCCCACCCTGTGCCCAATATGTATTGCTCTGTTCTATGGTGGATTTTGTCAGTATGGTTACTTCACCAAAATTTGAAGCATAAAGCGCAGCATATAGGCCTGCAAGTCCGCTTCCAATAATGAGAAAACCCGATTTGTGTTTATAAGATTCTGTTTTTTTTGAAATTTGAATCTTCCATCAAACTTATGTCGTTGACAATAATTTGAGATGCTATATTTAAGATCTCAAATTACTTTCGGCATCTATGGTTTTAAAAATAGATGTGATCTGTTTTAGTTTTTTCGGATCGAGAATCTTACCATTATTTATTTTATTAACGTAAAATACGTCCGCTACCTGGTCTACTTTTGTCGATATTTTGGCATAGGTTATTGAAAGATCTAGATTGGTCAGTGCCTTGGTTATATCATAGAGTAAACCTACACGGTCATGTGTGTATACGTCTACGACAGTAGAAGTTTCGGATGATTCATTATCAATCTCTACACGCGATGGGTGAGTTGGAATTGTATTTACATAAATTGGTTCGTATTTCTTTCTCCTAGATACGATTTTTTCAACATCGGCTTTGCCGGTTAAAACGTTGTCAAGATCATCATATACCTTGTTCCAAAGATTTTTTTCCATATGTGTGGATTTGCTGAGTCGGTTGACATAAAACACATCTAATATCCTTCCGTCATCACGTGTAGTAATTCTGGCTCCCAATATATTTATACGATTTCCAGCAAGAACTCCACAGATCTCGGAGAAAATACCTGGCTTATCAAACCCCCAGAACGTGAACTCATCATATTCCTCATTGGGATGATAAATTACATCCATTTCAACACTTTTCCCAGATTTCCTTATCAACTTTAAATGATAGGCAGTCTTTTGTGGAGAAAATCCCTCAAAGTATTTTTGAGGCATGTTTCTAAGGATTTTCTTTACCCAATACTTCGGGACTTCATTCTCAAGCATCTGTAAGACGTCGTTTGTAAACCTCTTTGCCCTTTCATCTGAACTTTCTTTTTTAAATTCTCCTTTTTCCAGTACAGCTGTGGTTCTAAGATAAAGCTCATTAAGCAATATACCTTTCCAATTCGTCCATACATCGGGTCCCACCGATCTAATGTCCGCAAATGCGAGTAGATATAGCATGGAAAGGGTTTCTAATGTTTTTACTGATTTTGCAAATCTGATGATTAGACTATCATCATTAATATCTCGCCGCTGCGAAAAATGGGGCATTATTATGTGATGTTTTACAATAAACTGAAGTTGCTCCCCTTCTGTATCCGAAAGACCTATTCTTTGAGCAATTTTCGGAATTATCTCGGCTCCCCTCTGTGAGTGATTCCTTCCCTCACCCTTTCCTATGTCATGAAGAAGGCAAGATAGATAAAGAACATGGCGTCCAGAGATTCCGTTAGCAATCTCAGTTTGTTGGGGGAAGTCTTCTTTATATTTACCCTGAATTAGATTTTCGATTTCTCTGACCATGAATATTGAATGTACATCTACGGTATAAACATGGTAAGCGTCGTGTTGAACCATGCACACTATCTTTCCGAATTCTAGAATATAGTGTCCAAGAAGTCGTAATCTATTCATCTCGAAAAGTTTTTCTGAAACTTCATTGCCATCTTTTAGAAGTCTTAAGAAAGAGGAGTTTAATTCGGAATCTCTCCTCACATTTTCATCGATATTCTTTACGTTGTCTCTGATAAGATCGACAAGGAACTTGTGCATTTTGACTTTGTATTTGTCGGCGTATTCGAAACATTTTAAAAAATTTTCGGGATACTCATGGAAGATATTTCGGTTTGATGCCGATAGAACACCTCCTTGAATTACCAGTCCGTTTTCTAAGATAGTCGTCTTTGGAGCATGGAAGCTTAGTTTTGGCTTAAGAGTGCATCTCGTAATGAGCTTTTTCGAATATTCCCTTACGAGGTTTCCTCGGAGATAATAAATCCTCATAAAACGCTCTACAGCGGGGAGTTCGGTGTCTTTATAACCCAAAAATTTCGCAACCTTTTGCTGGTATTCAAATCTCAACCTGTTTTCTGCCCTGCCAGCTAAGTAATGGAGTTCCGATCTTATAAGAAGTAGAAAATCTAACCCTTTTTTGAAAACTTTTAGTTCCCTTTCAATTAATATCCCTTTTTGCAATAGTTCATCAAATTTTTTTATTTTGAATTTAGCTTGTGCTATCCATAGGGCCATATTTATGTCCCTAAGACCACCCTCACTCTCTTTTATATTCGGTTCGAGAAGATAAACTGATCTGCCAAATATATCGATTCTATGTTCATTCTCTTCAATTTTTTTGTCAATAAATGTTGCAGAGATTTTTGGCAGAAGATCATAATAAAGTTTTTTATCAAATTTATTAAATAGTTCATTATCTCCTACAATAAGTCTTCCGTCGAGGAGAGATGAGAGGATAGTTGCATCTTCACTATGTGATAGGTCTATACATTCATGAATAGTTCTTACGGAATGTCCAATCTGAAGATTTAAATCCCAAAGAAAATATAGAAGTTTTTTCGCAACGCTTTTAACCAAGGACTTACCTTTAGGTGAATAGAGAAATAGCAAATCTATATCTGAGAATGGACATAGTTCTTCTCTTCCATATCCTCCTAATGCAATTATGGAAATGCCATTTAACTTTGAGAAGCCAAGATGGTTTAAGGATAATTTTATTAGTTCATCTGTTATTCGTGATCTTCGTTGAGATAGCTTGCTTCCCGAAAGGGATGTTTTCTCGTGGAGAGACCTTAGATTTTTTAGGTTTCTGCTGTAGCTAG
>JALLOG010000021.1 GCA_027717645.1 Desulfobacterota bacterium AH_259_B03_O07 | reverse complement strand
TGCCAGCTACTAAATCCCTTTGCCCTCCTTTCTGCCCCTGTCTCTAGTACTGCACTGTAAAACTCACTCCTTGGAAATATTTGTAAAATTTGTCCAAAAATACTGTTAAACTTATTCATACTGGGAGTCCTCCTTCAGGGTTTTTGATCTTACAAACAAAATTCTACCTGTCTGAGGCTCCCTTCTTAAAATCTATCTTGGACAAGTTTGGTAATCTATGATATTTTTTACTCCTTATAAAACCGTATTAAATAAATCAATCTATAAATACAAAAGTAATACTAATCTCCTGGAGGTTTAAAAACAATGCTTCTAGACAGGAAAATAAACTTTAGCGAATCCAAGGATGAGGAATGGGCTCAAATCAGAAACAAAATCGGCGATGGAATCGAATTACCACTACCAGATACGGAACGCTGGTTTTTAGCTACTATAGACGGGGAAAAGATTAAAATTGAAGGTGCGAATAAAAACATTAGGCCTCTAAAGTTATATGAGCCGGCATTTATTAATCTTGATGAATTCAAAGCGATGTCAGAGATCTACAATGATTGTCTCACTCCTAGTGTTGATTCTCTCAATCAGAAACTAGAATTACAAAAAAGTATTACGAACTTTAAATTCATTTTTATGCTAATTTATCATTTCCTGTAATAGCTATAAGCATGTGATCTCAAAATCCCTAAATAGAAACCGATTATCCGAACAAATACGTTTAAACAAGCCAAGGTATACATAATATGAATGGCATATATTCGATCGTTAAAAATAATATTCTTTAGAGAGGTTAAAGGATTTTAAAAAGCTCTATAAAAAATAATAGTTAAAACTTAATCTTTCCAGTAATAATATCCTTAAACATCATCCAATCACCCAGGATGCTGTACAAAGGATGTTCAAATGTTGCAGGCTTGTTCTTTTCTATAAAATAATGTCCGATCCATGCGAATCCATAACCTGCGAATGGAATAAGAATGAGAGCAAACCACATTTGAGTCGATACAGAATAGAGCAATATAAAAATTGCAACTAAGCATCCGAAGAAATGCAATCTGCGATTGACTGAGTCGCTATGTTCAGAAAGGTAAAAAGGATAAAACTCTGAAAAACTCTTAAATTCCTTTTTCATTCTTTCCCTCCCCTTTACATCACTTCCGCGTGATTTAAATAAGACTTTGTATACTACCTTCCTTCTCTAAAAGCCTGTTAAAAATTTATTTCATGATTAAAAATCTACAACAGAATCAGAATAACACACAAATAAATAAATTAAACAAAATTGGTGAGTATTTAGTTCAATCGGTTATAACGGGCTGAATTACGAGTCAATTACTGAAACTCTTTGAAAAAAGTTTTCATTCACTTTACGAAATTCATGTCCTATACTATAAATTGTATATACTTGCGGGTTATGGAGAGCAAAACTAAATTCTTACGACTGAAAACACAGCGTTAGCTGGCTAAGCGCCAAAGATTGATAGAGGTATTAACTTTGCCCTACCCCTCTTAAAGTAAAATAAAGCTTTCTCCATACCAACATATCACATCTTATATAAAGGAGTTCAACAATGTTAAAAAATGATTGGATTAAACTTTTGGGCTTGTTTTTATTTGTAGTTTTTATTTCTTTAGGGACTATCGGTGGATGCAACAGCAATGGTGGAAGTGTGGGTGGTGATGATGATGATGATGATCTTGATGGTGTAGGAGGTCCTCTAACCCGCCCGGTCAAAGGAGTGGCATACGATCCGAAGCCCTCTAACTACGAGGACGAGAAGACTCAAACCTACTTTGACGACGACTTCTATAACGAAGACTTTTGCCAGCTATGGGGCGTTAAGACGGCTTTGGGTTGCTCTAGAAAACCAGATAAATTCCGTGACGACGTTAGGAATATGGCAAATATTGGTGTTAAGTTCATTCGAATGTACGACTGGAATTGGCAGCGCGATACTGAGACTTTTGCGCCTAGTGGACATCAGGGATTCCTCGAATACGCCGCAGACATGGGTATCAAGGTGAGTATACCCTTCTGCAATGGATGCATGGCCAAGGAGGTCGCTGAAAAAATAATTGGCGAGATTAACGAATATTCCGATAAGGCGAAAAGTGCTATTGCCCTATTCATTGTCGGTAACGAGCTGGGCGGTTTTCTGGATTTTATCCCCCAAACATTAGATGCGATAAAAAGAGCCGACGGATCTCTTTCTAATGTACCCATCTGCACTCCGATCAAGACTAATGGCTCGGGCAAGGAAGCGGTGGTGGCGAACGCGCTTACCGATACGGAGAAAGTATTTAATGTTTACAAACAGAATGGAATGGAGGACCGTTTTATCGCCTGCGTAAATTTCTACGGAATCGGCCTTCCCGGCTCTCAGGAGAAACCCTCCCAACAGCTAGAAAATTTTGTTGATGGAATGCTTGCCCGGGGAACATTACTCACCGAGAATTCAATCCCCCTCCTGCTTTCAGAGCTTGGTGTATTCCTAGTAGGAGGGCCAGTGATGACCAGCCGCATGTGTACCCCGGCGAACATTGAGCCCAATGCAGAAGGCAGTCAATCTTTACAGGCGCGGTGGCTCGGTGAAGTACTTGCCAAGTCAAACGATTTAATTGGTGCCCAGCCAATGTACCTGGGTAGTGTCATGTTCCAATATATGAATAAAAATTTCTCAAGTGTATGCCTGATCGACCATAACCTGGGGATCTTTTCCCTTGAACAGCCCTCAATGCCGTGGCAGGGTGCAGCCCGTCCAACCGACCCTCTGTACCCGATTGATAAGCTCAACGAAACGCGCCGATTTGCGCCGGTGATGAATAATTATTGAGCATGCGACTGCTTGGAGAGCTAAGCTGCCGGTGAAAAAGATTATTGGCTAAAAGAGGAAAGAAGTGGGCAAATCTTTGTGCGCCGGGCAAAGCCCAGCCGCAGTGGAGTTGGGGTCTGGCTTGAATAATTGAGTTATTAACTCTTTGTACTTATACTTAATTCATAACAAGAAGACCAAGGCTTCACATCCATGGTGGACTATACCAACTCCTGCTCGCCTTCAGATTTCTCCTCTTCCGAAAACCGGTCAACCCATCCTTTTAATAATGAGTATACAGACGTGGCGCCAATTATTTTTTCATCAGGCGCTTTCCAATCCGATGGAAAAAGGATAAATGGTTGTGTTTGATGACCACCTAGACCACCATGGGAACCTACCAACTCCTCGAATGCAGCTACCTCCCCGGTCTCAGGGTAATAAAGACTATTAACAAGGATATCCGGCACATGTGGAAATGTATCACTTCGTTTAAGATGAAGAGCTGCATTAGGACCAAATATTGCAAGGGGATCCTCTCCCTCAATCCTGGCATCTTCTAAATAATGTGTCCCCTTAGCGCCAATTACAGTTGGTCCATGTTCCTCAGAATGAACCATTATGAAACTGATTCCCGGGTGCTGGGAGAGACCGGGAATTAATTGGGGGAAGTATTCATTGATTTTCTCATAACTCAAACGCTCCTTCCAATTCGTGAAATAAACCAACCCGAGATTTCCGGATGGTAGTACGACAAGTTCCGCTACTTTTCTTTCAGGTAGTTCCCGTTCACGAACAAAATGTCTATGCTCTGGTCCCAAAACAACATTACCCTGGTATGTTCTGGGCTTGAATACTCCCCTGAAGATGCGCGATGCCAGACGTTTTTCGCTTTTCATAAACTCGGTAAGAAAGGCATTGAGGCTGCCCCAAGCCTCACTTGCACTCTCTGCGCTTTCCACAGTATGCTCTTCGGAAACTACATCCCGAACCAATTCCTCTAGGGTCATGCCATATCTTTGCCTGAAAGTAGCACCTTGACTTTGACCGTGATCAGATAGAACGACGAAGTGATATGGGCGAGGTGCCTGCTTTGAAGCTTCCTCAAGCCTGGAAAATTGGTGATCGATTTTTCTCAGTACCTGAATTGCGTCTGGACGCTCAATACCTGAATGGTGTGCCACTTCATCGTAGCCGACGAACGTGGTATATGCTGAACGTATACCCTCAAACATATCTCCAATCAGCATATATATACTTAATTCCCGAAGGAAAATAGTTGTGAAAGCACGCAATATGGGATAGGCTCTGCCTCGATTTACACGTGGACGCTCATCCGACAGCTTTTGTTTCCAGGCAGCATATTTCTCCAGTACGATATCCCATAGAAACAAGTCTACCATACGCGCAAAGTTATATGGATTTATGAAATAACGGTAATAATTCGTACTATGAATCCCTGAAAGGCCTGTAAGCTTGCTAAAGGTGAACATGGCGTCAGGCGCATCACCCGAAAACATGTTGCCCCTGCTAGCTCCTTGATCTACCAATAGCCCATTGCCATTCGTCATACGCTGTTCCATCTCAGCGGTGTTCCGCGGATGATTGGATACCATTATCTTACTGTTATCCTTCTCGTACCACCTAAATGCAGGAATATCAAAATTATTGCCATGAAGAATACCGGCTTGACTCGCAGCTGTCTGAGAAGATAAATCACACTCCCATTCAATCAAACTGTGTGATCCAGTCTCAATCCAACGTTGAAGCGTTGGCATGTGCCCCTTTTGTATGGCACGATTCAAAACCTGAGCGGAGAGTCCATCGATCTCTAAAAAGAATACCCCTGGGGTATCAAACTTTTTCGGCGTTCTTTTTTTGCTGGCAAATTGATTAATAACATAACGATGATAAGAGTGATGGAAATCAATAGCAAGAAAACCTATTAATAGAGTGTTAATAATTGATAATCCGAATGCAGCTATGGTTATATTCCAAAATCCTATTGCACTAAAACCCCGATCGATCTGACTCAATAGCCATATCAACAATCCATTAATCACTAAAGTTATTAGACCAAATGTGAAAACAGTGAATGGAAGAGTAAAATATATAAGCGTCGGCCAAATGAGGGCATTCAAAAAACCTATTATTAAAATTGTCCAAATACCCGTACCCCAATCAAGTATCCCTAAGCCTGGTAAGACCCATATCAACAAAAGGAGCCCGACTAATTCAATTACCCATATTAATAGAATTCTTGGAATCCATTGCAGGGAAAATAAATCCAATTCCGACTCAGTTTGGTGCATTGAGTAAATCTCCTGATACGTCCACAATGCTACCAGGTTGGGCAACATGAACCTTCACCCTTGGAGCCATCTTCTCGGCAAAACGCACAAAATCAGAAGGTGGATCGTTTAAAAATCTAGGACTCATCCAGCCCATACCTAAAGGGTGAAGTGTACCCCAATGAATTGGTATCGCAAAACGTGGGGAGAGAAGTTTTAGAGCTTTCGCAGCTCGGTATGGATTCAAATGCCCCTTACTTAATCTAGGTCCCCAACCCCATATAGGTAAGAGTGCGATGTCCATATCATCTGAAAGATTTTCCATTTCTGGAAAAAGATCTGTATCTCCTGCAAAGTATATGCTATTAGAACCATCGACCATAAAACCCATGCTGTCAGCTTTAAGCCCGAAGGGATAACGCTTACCTCCATGATTTGCATAAGTTGATCTTACTTCTAATGAACCAACCGTTAGTTTATCTCCGACATAAATTTCATCTACTTTGGAGAACCCATGCTTTTTCAACATTTTTGATGTCCCGATAGGAACAATTAAGCGTGTTTTCCTACCAATTAGTCTTAGTGAAGGTAAATCTAAGTGGTCTAAATGTACATGGGAAATCAAAACAGCGTCTAAGTCTCTGTATGAGCTCGGATCTATTAAGGTCTTACAACGTCTCAGATGATACACGCGGTCACGAAGAAATGGATCCGTTAAGATCCGGACCCCGTCCATTTCAATCAACACTGTGGCATGCCCTATATAAGTTATTTGTGGTGACCTATACATCGTTAGATTGTGCTTTGAAATTCAATAATAATCTGGCTAAAGTGAAATCCTTATTAATTTATAGTTTAACCTATTTTTTTTCCAAATTTGTGAAAAAATTACTATATAAGGATTCTAAAATAGAAAATTTGAAAAATTAAAGTTCTCAAGAAATTTGAGATTTATGAAATCACATTAAAGAAATTATTGTATTTGTTAATTCGACTCTGCCTGCCTTAGAGTCAATAGGACTATATGTCCGATATATGCGATCGCAATAATTGACACGACAACTCCAATTACCAAAGAAATATAATGTAGGTCCGAATAATCACCTCCGGTGCCTGCTGAGAGCTTCGTCAGATTTTTAGCAACATATCCATAATAAACCATTAAAAAGAGTTTTGGGAAAATAACAATAAGTGCGATTACGTAATCTTTAAAAGTCACTTCACTCACTCCTAGTAGGTAACATAAGAAGGTATATGGTAATGGAACAAGGCGCAAAAGGATCATGATTTTAATACCCTTCTTACTTACTATTTTGTCTAATTCAAAAAATTTGGCATGTTTGGATAAATATCCCTCTACGGTCTTTCTAGCCACATACCTAGCAATAATAAAGAGTATGATAGCTCCAGTAACCTCAGCAATACTTATGAATATGAATCCACTAACAAGACCGAAAAGGAGCCCAGAAGCTATAGCATATAAGTTTCCAGGAATAAAAATTATAGTTCCTATCCAAAATGCAAGAATAAAGATTACAGGACCATATACACCTTGAGCCTTTATCCATTCCTCCGTAGGTGTGATGTAATCACCAACACGTTGAGCAATTAAGATCAATATAACTAAAATAACAATACCTATAATTGAATCTTTTAATATTTTACTAATTGGGTAATGATGAAAAGAAAGCTGATTAAACCTGGCAAAAACCGAGTGTTTAGAGCTATCATTCATTTCGTTAGTGGTTTAAATAAACCTTAACTCCCTAAACGTTTTGTCGTAGTATAAGAAAACTAACATCCAAACTAATGCAATTATTCTGCAAATAATAAAAAAGGTCAATCTAACAATTACGTCGCCCTACAAATAACAACGCAATCACAAATGAAACCTAAATAACAATAATTTAATCTTTTAAATTACTCTGTGCTCATAAGATACCCCAAAAACCTGTTCTAGCTTTGTAATCATTAAATTCCTTCCCGAATCTCTTAGCTAAATCTAAATCCTCTCTTATAGCCCGTATTATGTTTATAATAATTGTCAAAATTGGGAAAAATAGAAGCCATATGTTATTGAACATAAAAACCGTCCCAGTGGTCATTAAACCCTGTCCTAAATAAATCGGATGACGTATTTTTTTGTAAATACCTTTTATGACTATTTTATTGTCTTGACCATAATCATAAATATCAGTACCCCAAAAACCTGCAAGGCAAGCCCTTGCCCAGGAGATAAGATAATTCACACGGTGTTCTCTGAAACTCCTGTAAGAGCTTTGGCAATCTGCCTACCAGGAGGTGAGTCAGACAAGCTTATTGAAAAGTTCGGTTATAAAGTACTGCCTTTATAGTATTGAAGAGAATGATAAAAATGGTAAGGATAAATGAAATATGTTTTTCACCCCTTCTTATCTTGACAGATCCAACGGTAACTATATGAAAGTACATACTTATTATCGTTCTTATCTCTGGCTTGACCACATATTACTTGGGCATCTAGTAAAAATTTGTCATCATTCCTTGATATTATGCATTCGTATTGAGGACTGCACTTTCCGCTACACCTTTCGTAAAGATCTTTCCCATCAGCTCTTTTTCCTCGAGTAAAATCACCAAACCAGTCCTCTAGTGATTGTAGGGTGGGAAAATCCTTATTATTGTACGATAATGGATTTTTCTCAGTTTCTTCTTGTAATTTTCCGCATTTTTCTGATTCATCATAATGACTTAAAAATTCATTTGGAACAGATTTAAATACAACAATAGGCTCCTTTGGCAGATCACAATTTGAAGGGCATAAATCCGTGGGTTTCTCTACTTTTAATACGTTTTTCTCTGCTTCTTCTAACATGTGACTAGTTTCAAATCGAATCGACCCGACTTTATTTAGTTTATTTGCTATGACTGAGGCAGTAGCCAAATTTGATTCAATATTAATATCCTTTACAAACGATGAGCATTTCTTTGCTTCCTCAGCAATACCGGATACTGAAACAATTAGAAATAGCATTAAAGGAAGTAATAACCTCATTTTTGTTTATTCCTCCAGTTCTTAGTTTTAAAATTTTGAAATAAATAATATTTGTTTGCAATAAATATGGAATATAGAAAAAATGAAGCCCCATGTAAAAAGCGGCAGATTATCTTCAAATTTAAAGAGTGTCACAGCCGTCATTGCAATTGTAGATGTCACGTAATACGAGGACAGAATCCAAAAAAACAATAAATTTTCTCGAACTTTGCTCATCCGCCATCCTCGATTGTTCTATTCGGGGATCCATCATTTAATATTTTATTTTCTTTGTCTTGATACATACTTCGATAAACTCAGCATGAAACGGGAAACAACCCTTCGACGAAGCTCAGGATAGGGCTGTCAAAAAATTAGGATTTATTAAATCAATTCCTACAGCTAAAAATCTTTAATTCTACCCCAACCCTAAATCTTTTTTTAACGCTTGGGGAATTGATTTTGGCAATTTTTTGAATGCCCATTTAAAATCGAGTGATTTTAATAGAGCCTCCTCACCTCAACCATCTCCCCAACACCCTCAATTTCTAGAAGATATTTATCACCATCCTCCCATATCGTAACCTTAGGGCGGTAGTTATATACATATTTATATTGGTATTTAGTTTGTTGCCATTTTTGGCCATTTTCTAATGAATAAATCTTATCTTTGTCGAAACCCTCGAATACATCATCTATCCTGCTTTCTGTGAATTTTTGCATTATAAAATTGATCCCTTTCGAGAATATGATTTACAAAAGGTTATATATACAAACGCTAATTTAATACTGGAACAGCTCCCAATACTTCTATTCCTTTGGGATACATGAACATAGACGCCGCACCTAAGGTACTACCATCTTTCAGATAAGTATTCTTGCTTTTAGGTAGCAGTGTTAAAGGCAGCACACCTGTTTCCTGAGATATCTGAGTTCCACGTTTCGGCGCTGAAGTCTGATAGTATCGAACCCTCACCTTGATGTCTTTATACGTTATATCGCTTGTGTTTTCAATTGTAACATGGTGAATAACAGCAACTGCACTCCAAGTTGAGTAAACGGTCCAGTCTGTGATTTCTATATACCACTCCGGATGCTCTAACATTGGTTTATCGTATTCGATAGAATCTACTTCAGTATGATTTAGAAGCAAAGCTACTAGAATTATAAATATCGGTATTTTCAAAGCTTTGATCATAGGCTTAAATTTAACCAAATACATTAACGCTTTCAACCAAATAAAGAATTGTAACTGAAGTAAATCTTTTAGGAATTATATAAAAATTAACCTGACGACTTTATGGCTTTTTGACGTTTCATGCTACAATACCGGTAATTGAGCTCTGAGTAATAATCTAAAATTTACAACAATCATTACTACAAACCCCAGGGTCCACCCATCCACCCCCAACCAAATGGGCTAAATTCCATTGCGGCCTCCTCGTTCATCAATGCAGCCTGTTGCTCCTCCTCTGCTATTCGTGCCTGCTCGGCTAATCTCTGAAAGCGGTCATAGGCAGCCTGATCTCCAGTATATATACACTTACAATCGTAGGGATCTGCAAAGAAATATAAGGGCGTTCCGTCTTTTACACGGTATTGAAGTTTAAGCGGAGGAAGCGATTCAATCATTTCTAATTTCTGAGGAGTATCAGCAGGCAAAATCTTAAAGCCCGCTGCAGCCAACAATCTATCAGTCTGTTCAGCCTCAGATCGACGCATGGCAGCACAGCCTAAGAAAGTTAGCACAGCCAGCCCCGTGATGGTTATTAATGCCGTTTTCCTCATGTTGAGAACTCCTTTAATTTTGACTGTTTTGATCACTTCGTAACTATCCAAATACTATATTTTCTATAAATGCTCTAGTCAAACGAATCTGGCTTATTAAAATCAACAGTAAAAATGAGTACCGTCGACGAAACCTATGTTTTAAATAGATTAGACACCTTATCAAGGTAATAGATTTCATCTTTGCTAAGTTCAAACATCATTGAATTAGCATTATCCTTTGCTTGATCTACGGTAGTTGCACCCGGTATTGCAACAACAATATTGCCGTGAAAGTTTGTAATCCAGTTTAAAGCGATTTGGGAAGGGGTAGCTTGATATTTTTCAGCTAGTTCTCTTAGCGCGTCTATCAAAGGCCAACTTTTCCTTAAACCTTCACGTTTGAATGATTTACTAAACTTTCGAAATCCCATTTTATTTTGGATTAACTCAGGATTTTCGTGAAACTTTCCAGTTAGTAATCCACTTGCTAAAGGCGAGTGAGCAATAATTGAAATTCCTAAATCTTCAGCAGCCTCTAAAATACCATTAGTTTCAATTTTACGGTTTAAAAGACTATAATTTACTTGGTTAGAAACCAAATTATACCCAAAATGAGAAAGTTCGTTCTGAAACTTTCTCATTTGTCTTGCTGAAAAATTACTCACTCCCACATAACGCACTTGATGGGCTTTGATGAGATCAACCATAGCTCTCGCCTCGGCACGTATCGAGGAGAACGAAAAAGGATTATGAATTTGGTATAGGTCTATGCAATCAGTATTTAAAGCAGAAAGCCTTTTATCTATGGTAGATTTTATCGATCGAGCAGTTCTAAAGACCGGCCACCATTTTGTAGCGATTATTGTTTCATTTCTTTTCTTGCCTGTCTGGTCAAGTGCCCGCGACAGGGCTTTCTCGGACTCCCCCCAACCATATACTTCGGCAGTATCGAACCAGTTAACTCCTCCATTCAAACTAGCGCGAACAATCTTTACTATCTCGCTATCTTCGAGAAGCCCCCAATATTTACCAGATAGTCCCTTCCTTTTGCTAAATTGCCAACACCCGAGTCCGATTGGAGAAACCATCAAATCGGAATTTCCTAGTTTTCTTAATTGCAATGATTTTCCAAGAGATAAATTGCTTTTATTGTTTTGTATGATTAAAACTACTTTGGATTCAATATTATTTCTATTATGTTATTTTATTATCCAACCACTTAAGATTCCCCTGTCCATTTTCCCCTTTTTGTGTTCTTTATCATAGCTTGTTTAAGCATTTTTAAAAATCTTTCTCGATCGATCTCTTTTGCCCCCAAACTCTTCATGTGATTTGTCGGTATCTGTGAATCAATGAAATCAAATCCCCAGGATTCCAACCTTTGTACTAGATAATATAGAGCAACCTTGGATGCGCTATTCGATAAATGAAACATGGATTCTCCGAAAAAAGCTGCACCTAATGAAACTCCGTACAAACCTCCCACCAGCTCGCCCTTGTAAAACGTTTCTGCAGAATGAGCAAAGCCCTCTTCATGCAGTTCAACATAAGCATCAACCATTTCATTAGTGATCCAAGTCCCATCTTGGTTTTTTCGTCTAATTTTTGCGCACCGATATATCACATCTTCAAAGCAAGTATCAAACTTCACTTCAAAATTCTGGGAATTTATAACTTTCCCCAAGCTTCTCGAAACCTTAAGCTGATGAGGCATTAAAATTAATCTAGGATCAGGTGAAAACCATAAAATGGGATCACCTTCAGAATACCAGGGGAAAATACCATTTTCATAAGCTAAGAGGAGCCTTTCAATTCTCAAATCCCCACCAACAGCAAGAAGCCCTGTAGGCTCCGATAAATTTGGGTGCGGAAACACTAACGAATCATCAAGAAAATACACAGGCATAAAAAGATATTACAAGAATCCACCTCTACATAAAAATTTTGAGTACATATAAAAACTAGGAGCGGCATCCCTGAATCAAGTTCAGGACAGGCTTGGCGCGATAACAAAACGTCGCTAGAAGCCTATACTTAGGAATAGAGTTTCTTGTTTTCCACATTAAGGTTAGCGCACCAGTCTTGCTGGTGAGAAATTATGCAACGAGCAAGACTCGTTGCCTTCCCGGATTCGATTACGATCCATCACTTAATAATTAAGACCTTCGAGTCTTCAAGTAAACCCGATAGGATACTAATAAATTGTTTTGTTTGTGAATATCGACACTAAGTCAATCACCGATCAGTATGTCCTAGATTCCTATCAGGTGCAATTTGATCTCTTACTAGTTGTTTTAACTCCTTAATATCGGGAAAACGCCCTTTTTCTTTTCTGGACCATATAGTTTCATCATTAATTAGCACCTCAAATATCCCACCACTTCCTGGTACTATAGCAACTTCATCGATATCATCTTGAAATGTAGTCAAAAGTTCCTGAGCCATCCAAGCAGAACGCATTAACCAATTACACTGCTTACAATATTTTATTTCAATCCTATTCCTTTCTTTCATATTTTGTAAAAGTATACATTTTATGAAACTGTATGAGAAAACAAATTCAACTTTTGATTTCTTATCTCCTGTAATCACAACAATAATTGAAATAATCCTTGACAGAATCAAAGCAATCATTTATCAATCATTTGTAACATACTGTTTATAACATAGGAGGTCATCATGGTTAGAGCAAAACATTTTTGTTTGATATTAGTCCTTTTATTTATTGGATCGTCAGCAGCTTTTGGAAAAGTAAAGGGAGAGGAAGTTGAGTATAGTGCTAATGGAACTACACTCAAAGGCTACTTAGCTTACGACGATAGCATTAAAGGGAAACGCCCCGGTGTACTGGTAGTCCATGAATGGTGGGGACACAATGACTATGCTAGGAAACGAGCAAACATGCTTGCAGGGCTAGGATATACCGCATTAGCGGTAGATATGTATGGTAATGGCGAGCAGGCGGATCATCCTGAAAAAGCGGGTGAGCTTTCAGGTAATGTAATGAAGGATTTGGATAATGCACAGAAAAGATTTGAGGCCGGCATGGATTTTTTAAAAAAGCAGAATACTGTTGATCCCGAACGCATTGCCGCCGTAGGGTATTGCTTTGGGGGAGCTGTCGTTTTGACCATGGCTCTTCGAGGTGTAGACCTTGATGGAGTAGCAAGCTTTCACGGTATGCTTCCCACAACCGCCCCGGATAATGCTAATGCCAAAGCTAAAATTATAGTTTTTCATGGTGGAAGTGATCCGTTCGTTAAGGATGAAGATTTACAGAAATTTAAAGAAGTTATGAAGAATTCCAATGCTGATTACGAAGTCATTGTTTATCCCAATGCAAAACACAGCTTCACAAACCCGAACGCCGACGAATCTGGGAAGAAATTCGACTTACCACTGGAATATAATGCTGAAGCTGATAAAAAATCTTGGGAAAAAATGCAGGAATTCTTGAAGAAAATATTTCAGCCAGAGAATAATTAATCTGAAAGCCAAATAGTAATTAAGTAGAGACACGCCACGACGTGTCTCTACAGCATTAAATAATAACCGATTCATTCTCCAAGGTGCACACCTCGGCCATGCTGAGTGTGATCGGGCTTTAATGGAATGGACATTCTGATTGAACGTGGAGGCATATAACAAGCGATGGCAACAGACACCCAGTCATTCGTCTAGCAAATGGAATTTAATTCAATACAAAATTTACAGTAAAGGAAAAAAGATCGCTGAAAATTTATATTGACCTTATTTCGTTGAATGCCCTTTTGGATTCGAGAACAAATTCTTTTACGAGCTTACTGGGTTTTCGTCCGTTCTTCAATTCTACACCTGTATGCACATCTACACCTGAGGGTCTTACCTTCAATATTCCCTCATAGACATTTAGGGGGGTCAGGCCTCCTGCCAATATTACAGGCTTGTTAGAAACTTGAACTAAACTACCGCTAATTTCCCAATCGTGGGTCCTACCGGTCGCTCCAATAGAACCTGTCTTTTTATCATATGTATCTGTAATATAGGCGTCAACGTAAGGATCCATAATTTTCAATGTATTTTCTAGTTCCAGCAAATTATCATCTTGGACTATCAAGCTCTTAATAATAGTTAGATATGGATCAATTCTCCTCAGCTTAGCTAACTCCGACTCTTCAATATCGCCGTGAAGTTGAACAATATTAGTTCCAAGGAACTTGCTAAGTTCTGAAACATCAACAGCATCACTAAGGTACGTAATCAAAACCCCATGTGTTGAAGTTGGAAGAGATCTAATAATATTTGCCGCCCTCATATTCTGAAAGATCTACATTTTGGACAGGAAGCCCAAGGGGGAAGCCTATGTATTTAATTCCACATTCCATTAGCAACCTTGCTTCATCTTCATCAATCACCCCTGCAATTTGAATATAATGCTTAAACATTTGAATATTATATTTATAATGGTTGCAAGCGGATTACTGGTAGTGATTTAGCTAGCATTTCAATATCATCCTTATTACCACTTACTTCAAATCCCAAAACCCTCTTAGAAATCATTTGGAATGCTCGAGGATGCTTTTTCGTGTAATCAAAGATTAGTTTTGTCGCTTCATTTAACGAGACTTGAATTGCCAATGCCTCAAATTTATGCCCATCGACATTAACCATGACTTCTGGATTTTCTTGAATGTTCTTACACCAATTTGAATTGGACCCCCAACCAGATAAGACATAATACTCAGTATTAACTCTGTTATGATATAAAACCTCTAATACAACATTATGAAGATGACCACTATTTCGACCAATGTGCGTTGACATCAAGAATCTCTTACCAAATATCCAGCCAAGTCTAAGTTTATAAAAAAGGATTGGAAAACGAAGGAAGAGACGAAGAATACCTCTGGGCCGATCACCCAATCTTGCCTTTATCGGCATGAATATAGTGTAATTATACTATGAATTGACAATAACTTCATGCAAGTAGCATCCCTCTCAACTGCACTATCACCAGCAGCTTTGAATATATTTACTAGAAAATCCCTTTTTTACCAATTCACATATAGTGCCTGCTCCATGAAAGATTTAATCTTCCATACTTGCACAGTCGAAATCCCGATTTCCCTTGGAAAAAGGAGAATGGATACTTTATGCCAAGAGATTATCTTATAAGCACTATTTTAAGTTGGATCACTGCCTACAATAACACAAACATTATTTTTTCAATTCACACACGTGTCGAGACTCAAAAAAATCATCTGTATCTCGGACATGGATCGGACCCCGTTGGCGCTCCATCATCATAAGCCTGTTTAACAGCTCTATAAGCGTTTAGTCGTCTTACTACATCCCCCCCAGGCAGTGTAATGTCGTCAGCCGTATTAAGCAAAGTACGAACGTGAGCAGAGTTTGACATGCAAGGATTGGCATTCCACATCATCGCTAAAACTCCAGAAACTACTGGCGCAGCAAAAGAAACGCCACTTAGCCTTTCTTGCAATCCAATCGCATTTGGAAGATAAATTAGATAATCTTCACCAGGTGCATAAATATCAATCGCAGAGCCACGTCTGGTTCCCTTATTTTGAATTGGGTCTTCCCAATAATCATTACCAGCTTTGTTCAATGCTCCTACAATGACTACTGAGGTATTACCGTCAAGCCAACCTTTCTGGTTAATTACTTGTTTGTCATTACCCGAAGCCAACACTACAATGGCTTTACCCGTAAGGGTCCAAAATGCTGATTCCAAATCTGGATCTGGAACAGCTGCAAAGTTATTTAAGCTCGCAATTTCCTTACTGATATTGACAACTCTGATAGGGTATGTTCCTTGAAGATGATACTCCGGAGTATTACCCGCAGCATAACGAAGAGCCTGAGTCATAGATTGTACGTTCCCACATCCAATGCCAGCGGAAAATACATCGTTTCCGTCTATCCTCACTGGTAGCATGTCAATTCCCCACTTCTTGCGCGGAAAATTAGGATCGGTGTTATCATGCCACCATGTACCCGCAACGCTTGAAATGTTTACTGTTCGAAATGCGCCGGGATTTATAGGTTGACGAACGTTATTGCTCACCCCGCCAAGAATCAGAGCAACAGCTGTTCCGTGATGGCCTCTGCAGTTAATATTGGGATGTTGTCCGTCTCCGGCTGATGTACCAACCAATACTCCCCGCATTAAGCCCTCATCACCATAAGCCGGACCATTGGTCATTGCCCGTGGGAATTCATTAATTGTAAGGAACCCATCGTCAATAACAACAACAAGCGGCCAAAGCATTCCAAATTCTTCTTTTTCCGAAACCCATTTTTCCTGCATGTAATACCAAGCTTCAGGTAGCTTCACAACGTCAAGTTGCTCCTGATTCAATTCCATCTCATTACCCGCTGCATCTTCTGGCGAATAATCATCTGGTATAAGACGCATCGGACCGCAGGCAAAGATTAATGTTACAAGAAACAGTAACAAAGATAGCAAACTGTATAATTTTCTCATGACTGACCTCCTTTTACCTAATTTATGAAAAATCCTCGAGCCCGAGCTCCAATATAGATTAAAAAGATTAGTCAAATAAAAAGCAAAACATTGAACGATTACCTTTCTTTATTGTAGCAAATACCTACTAAAATAAAAGTTTAAACTCTGACTTTTGTGCATAACCTTTTCACGTCCTTCAAGCATCTGAGTACAAGCATTATGGCGATACAACGCTATCATTCCCATATGCAGTAATTGTGAATTCAGTTTTTATAAATTTTATGGATACCCGATAAATACATCCGGGTATGACAAGAAATGTATATCATGCTGAATTTATTTCAGCATCTCTTGATTAGACACTGAAACGAGCCTGTCACGGCGTTGGGTCCTGAACTTATACTAATACTGGACTTCGAATTTAAAGTTTGTTAGGATGGTTCTTAACGAAATGTCACAGGGGTGATCTTTGAATACCGTAACAACTAAAGCATGTTTAATCATTGTATTGTTTTTTGGAATGGCTTTTTCGATATCAAAGCTTAAAGTTGACGAAGCTTCGGCGTGCGATGATTCAGAATGCTGGAATAGCCAAATTGCACAATACGACCCAGTTGAATCAGAACCGCTCGAGCCCGAAACTGAATCGTTAAATTCAGTTTCAGAAACAGCTGAAGAAGCCTCCGTACCAATAGGATCCGATATAGCACCGACAGAACCGTTAGACGCTCTCTCCGAAACAGCTGGTCAAGCGTCACAATCAGTGAATTCATTGACTGAACCAACGGAATCTCTGGATTCTGTCTCTGAAACCTTGGACCAAGCATCTGAACCCATTGGTGCAGTTTCTGAGACAGCCGAAGAGGCATCCGAAGAGCTACCCTTTGCTCCCGAGGGACAAGAAACAACTCTAGATCCAGGAGAGCCTGTAGAAAAACCTTTAGGTGTTAGAGAAGCTGAAGGAAGAGTAATTGGGGAATAATACAATTTCCCGTTTATCCTAAAGCTCATTCCATATATTTACCTTGAAAATACACTGTATTGTCATTGCTGTAGATGTCAGATATTTTGGGGACAGTCTTTTCGATTTTAAATGGGCATTCAAAAATTTGCCAAAATCAATTCCGGAAGCGTTAAAAAAAGATTTAGGGTTGGGGTAGAATTAAAGATTTTTAGCTGTAGGAATTGATTTAATAAATCCTAATTTTTTGACAGCCCTATCCTGAGCTTCGTCGAAGGGTTGTTTCTTTGTATCAAGACAAAGAAAAGAAAATATTAAACGATGGATCCCTGAAATGAAGCTCCCTGCAGCTTGCTGCAGGGAGCTTCATTCAGGGTAGGCGATTTCCATTCTTAGATTAAATTCGTCTGTGGGTGGCTTTAAAGGTATGGATCGTAATTTTCCTGTCAGACCTGAAGCTGATATTGCAAGAACAAGAGCATCGAGAATGTCATCCCGCGCAAGCTCGTTACGTTTAAGGTTTGATAAGGAATACTCATAAATTTCATTTGATTCACAAAATATTTTATCTAATACACTTAACCTTTCAGACAACCCTATGTTAGTCCTTTTAGAATTTCTCATATATTGCTTTCTTGCTAAAGCCCAGAAACAAATTTCTGGATGAGATTCTCTTGTACGTCGCCTCGCTAGTAGATTATTCCTTAAAAAAATATCAACCTCTCGAATTTTGGGAGTGATATTCCAGGCTTCTATCGTGATCTTCTTTCCTGTCTTTTTGTGATTTATCTCACAAGCTTCCTGATAACTGCTTGCATAAACGGCTTCTCTACAAGGTGCGGGAAAAACGCTCGATGCTCTTTTACCAAGATTTCTTCTGGCTTCGATGTCACAAGATCTAGAGCCAGAGTCAGATAAACCGATAGGTATGTCGATTAATAAAATTGATGCGGCCGAATGCTGAGCGTGGACCGCTTTAATATCACTGAATATACCAACATCCCAGCGTTTGTTATCAATAATTGCGACTGTAAACCATCCCTTCTTACAACCGTCAACTCCGACATATTTCATAGTCTATTAGTTGAATTTCCGACAGACTTTAACTCGTAAATACTGTCTGGCGAAATTGAAAAATTGTAAATAAAAATTTCGATTATCTAGATGGGAGCGGATGGCGTCTCTCTGTAACCCCAAAACGTTTTATAAATTCACTGAAAACGAGGTCACTTAATTGCTTCAAGCGGTCAATATAGATTAAAGTTTCTTTCCTGATTCCTTCAGGGTCAATTAATCCGTTTGTTTTTTCTATTTCTTTCTTGTTTTGGGGTACTAGTAACCAGCGCTCAATCATGTGCTGATCGACTTCGAGATGAAATTGAAAAGCATATACATTATTTCTATATCTAAACGCCTGATTTAGACAACATGCAGACTGTGCAAGATGAACCGCTCCATCTGGAATTGCAAAACTATCGCCATGCCATTGAAAAATTTTTTCAGCTTTTTGGAAATTTGATAGTAACGGATCCTTTAAACCATTTTCTGTTGGCGAAACCTCATACCAACCAATCTCTACCTCATTATTCCTGCTTACCTTAGCACCAAGAGCCTTGGCTATTAACTGTGCACCAAGACAGATCCCTAATACGGGGAGTCCTTGATCAATAGCCTCCTGTATTAAATTGATTTCAGTAATTACATGTTTATATTGATCGGTCTGATCAACATTCATAGGCCCTCCTAGGACAACGAGCCCTCGATAACCCTCAAGACTAGGTTTTGCCTCGGGGTTCCGACCGAAATTAACAAACTTTATCCTGAAACCAGATCTTCTAAGAAGCGGATCCAGTGTACCGAGTATTTCGTAGGGAACATGCTGGAAGACTAGTATCTTACTCATATTTATTATGAAAATTACATTGGGGGCATTTTACTAGGATCAAACTCGCCATGCAATTTCGAGACCAAAATTACGGTAAAATATAAATGGGATCCTAATAAATCATATAACTGTGAGTCAGCTTAGAAGGCATCTCTAATAATCATTGGTTGCTTTGGCTCTTAGAGTTATGTTCATTTAATTCGCGCGAGTGAGAGTTATAGTGTTAGTTCCTTTTTCCTTTCCAGCCTCGTAAAATGTCCACTCCTGAACAATATTATTCTCATCTTTGAATATAATACTCACAGCATGCATATGAGGATCCTTTGCCGGGTCAACGTTATTACCACCGGCAAATTCCAAGTCGACTTTGCTGTCATCAGCATTCTTCAAACTCATCTGGGGTTGATTCTTAAGCATACAGTAATGGGTCATTGCAAGCTTTCCACCATTATCATGATATACAGAAACCATCTCGTGAGACGTGCCTGGAAACAGCGTTTCTACAATTGCGCTATCTCCAGAAGTCGTATGATAGGTTACAATCACCTTCTCCCCTTCCTTTCCCATAGAGGCAGTCCCTTCCCAGCTTCCAACAAGTTGTTTTATTCGTTCAAATTCAGGAGAACCAGTGTATTTTTCATATTCTTTATTCTTGTCTCCAGAACTGGCCACCGTTATGCTAATAACACATAGAAAAAGAGCCATAAAAAAGTGCTTTGTATATCTGTTCATAGCTATCCCTCCTCATACATATAAGAATAAATTTTTTAAATTCAGTACATTATAATCAACCGCAATTGATTACGTCAATAAAAGAATTGTTAAACGGGATTCGGCTTTGCCCTTGCTTAAACTATCCCCCATACTCAATGGTTTTGATCTCTGAGCGGATTACCAGGAACTGTCCTCACCCGAGCCATAATGAAACTCCCTGCCTCAAGCTGCAGGGTATCAAAATACAAACTGAAAGTCCCAACGGTCATTGTAGAGTTTACATAATTCGGGGACAGTCTTTTCGATTTTAAATGGGCATTCAAAAATTTGCCAAAATCAATTCCGGAAGCGTTAAAAAAAGATTTAGGGTTGGGGTAGAATTAAAGATTTTTAGCTGTAGGAATTGATTTAATAAATCCTAATTTTTTGTCAGCCCTATCCTGAGCTTCGTCGAAGGGTTGTTTCTTTGTATCAAGACAAAGAAAATAAAATATTAAAACACGGATCCCCGACTAAAACATTCGAGGATGACGGATGAGTAAATTTCCAGAAAACTTATTATTTTTTTGGATTCTATCCTCGAATTACGAGACATCTACAGCAATGACAGGAAAGGGGAAACCCTTTAGCGAGCTACGAGGAATTACTTAGTTAAAGCACCCCTTTACCCAAATAAGCCCTCAGCTTAGGAGAAATCTTCCTCTGAACCAAGGCATTTTGAATTTCCCATTTCTGATTTTTGCCCAAATCGGATAAAAACCTGAGCTCCTTACCTTCCTTTATAGCAATTGGCACACCATCCCTGTAAAGTATTCGATTTTTAAAAATGGAAGTTACCTTTAGACCAGGGGTAATAACTCCTGTTAGGTTGACGGGATCTGATGCACTTATTGAAACAAGTGTGCCATTTTTGGATCGCCTTCTCACCGCGCGTAGTTTACCCACAGCTTCGGGCAGAGCAAATTGCTCTCCCCAAACACCCTCAACAAATCTACCTCCTCTGATTTGACCCCTAGCCTCAAGAATTCTGAAAATCTTAACCAAGTCTCTCCATGGAGGTGCGATATTTTCCCGATCAACAATCCTACGAAATACGACTCCATATCTTCTGAGCAATACTTTTCCAAAGGTTATTAACGATTCTTTATCAAACTTTTTCTCATTATTGAGTTTATAATTTGTGTGAAGAAGTGACCATCGTCCTGCTTGCTCCATACCAAAGGCTAAATGCCTTCTATTACGTTTTCTCCTTGACGTACGATATTTTGATTCAACTAATAGCGCTCTCAGTCCTGTAAAGCTATCAGATGTCAACAGGCCCAACGCTACCAGCTCAGCAATCGCTCCTTCAACCTGAGTTCTTAAAAGACCTGATTTGGTTGCAATTTCATCAAAAAAAGAGGCACCATTCTCTGCCAAGAAATTCAAAACCTCTCTAGCCTCGTTTGAAAAGTTTTCTAAACTGAGATTAGCGGCGAAACTTAAGCTCTTCCATATTTCTAAATTGGTTCTGTTTACAAGTGTGATCGGAGTAGACCTAATAGGAGTCGGGCTTTTCCTCCCGTTTGTTTCAAAACTATGGTGTCTGAATCTCCCCCATACGGTATTTCCTGAAAGACACAACATATCTAACCAATTATGATCATATTCCTTGATGCGAGTCGGAAGTAATTCTCCCTCCCATGAAGCCGATGGAGCCTCAAAACCCTCTAATTGATTAAGGACCTGCCGCAAGGCATCAGGTCCATAAGGCTTTTCGTCAGATTCCAAGTTATGCCATGAAAACAAAAATCTCATGAAATCTGCAGGTGAAACAGGTTCTATTTCTCTTCTTAAACGCTGTAATGTAGATCTATGAATTCGGGCTAGAAGCCTTCTTTCACACCATTCTTCATCATCCAAGCCAGGCGTAAACCGGCCTCTGAATACAAACCCTTCATTCTCCAGTGCAATTAATGCCCTTTCAATTTCTTGAACAGAAATCCCCATGGACTCAGAAAGATCGCCAACCATCACTGGTCCAAGCGTTTCTAATCTGCCTCGTATAATTTCAATCAAAGCATGTTCTTTTGACTCTATCTGTTCTACTAATCGTTTAGGTATTCTAGGTTCCGGGTTTATCTCTGGGTTAGCGTAAACTTCTTTCATTTGAGGGATCCGTTCAACAGCCACCCAAAATTCTTTCCCTTCTTCATTTTTTAGAATCGAAGCTCGATTTTCTTTTATCAAATCAGCAAGAAAAACCTCCCACCCGTTTAAACCGTCTCCTACCCTTTTTCCTTCTTCAACGGTAAGAAAACCAGATAAAACCAGAGCATCATGTAACTCATCTGCGTTTCCGACCTGGGGCCAGGCCTCTTTCTTAACGGCTTCTATGGCCTCGATATCCAATTTGCCGAGGTCTGCCGCTTCAGAAGGATCCAACCACCTTCGGTTTTGTACCGCATTTGACCTACGCTCTTCTAGAGGAGCATCGTCAAGAAATGAATATGGACGTGCGTTCAATATCTGTTGTGAAAACGGCGAGGGCTCCATTAGATCTAAAGCAACCAGTTTTTTTTCACCTGCGTTTATATCTGAAAGTAACTGCTCAAGCTCTTCAATATCCATCGCCTCATAAAGACAATCGTAGATGGTTTGATTTACCAGTGGATGGTCCGGTATTTCCCTCTCACCCTGAACGTTTTCCTGGCAGGCCAATTGATCTGGAAAAACCAGTGAAAGCAAATCCTCTGACTGAATACGCTGTATCGGCGGTGGAACCTTCTTTCCAGCCCTTCGTCTTAATACAGCAAGTGCTCTTGATGCATTCCATCGCCAGCGTACTCCAAACATCGGGGAATCAAGTAGCGCCTGGGTTAACACGTGACGAACGGTATTGGGGTTGAGGTAATTATAAACCTCTTCAAGTGGGAAGCTATGTGTAGCACCCAGAGATAATATAATTGAATCCTCGGTTGATGCCGCCTGTAATTCAAAATTGAATTTCCGGCAAAAGCGTTTCCGTAAAGCCAGCCCCCACGCCCTGTTAAGCCTGTTACCAAAAGGTGAATGAATAACCAGGTGCATTGCACCCGCCTCATCAAAAAACCGCTCCATTACCAAGGTATTTTGTGAAGGCATTACTCCCAAAGCGGTTTTAACGGTTCCAAGATAAATCACCAATTGATCGGCTGCCTCTGGACTTATGCCTATCTCACCAACGAGGTATTCAAATGCATCTTTTTTCCAGTCTCCATTTATCAATTCTTCCGAGGCATCAACACCATTTTTAAATTGGTTTAAATCCCCGAGCTTGGTTGAGAGCTCTTCTCTCAATCTGGAAACTGAGACTGAAAGTTCTAGACTTCTTGCAGGTGCTTCTCCAAACCAAAATGGAATAGTTGGTGGGAGACCCTCTGCATCCTCAACACGCACTTTGCCACCGCTTACACCAAGTATTCTCCACGAATTGTTACCAAGTAAAAATATATCCCCTGCTACGCTTTCAATTGCAAAGTCTTCGTTAACGGTTCCAATAAACGTATTGGTGGGTTCAAGTATCACATCGAAATCAAAATTGTCTGGAATTGCTCCACCCGAAACTAGAGCTGTAAGTCGAGCACCCCTACGAGCTCTCAGCCTACCATTTACTATGTCATGATGAATGTAAGCACCCCGTCTTCCCCTCTGAGTTGCAAATCCTTTGGAAAGCAAATCTATTACATCGTCAAATTCATTACGCCTAAGATCCCTGTATGGAAAAGCATTGCAAACCAAATCATATAAATCGTCCTCTTTACACTCTATGCTTGCTACTTCTGCTACTATTTGCTGCGCAAGAATATCTAGTGGCTTTTCAGGCATGATGACGCTATCCAGTTCGCCACGTCTAACAGAATCAAAAAGAGCTGTACACTCGACCAATTCATCAAGGCTTAGTGGAAACAATTTACCCTTCGGAGTTCCCTTAACCGTGTGTCCAGAACGTCCTACTCTCTGAAGAAATATTGCAATTGACCTTGGTGAGCCGATTTGGCATACAAGATCCACCGAACCAATGTCAATTCCAAGCTCCAAAGAAGAGGTAGCCACCAAAGCTTTTAGTGATCCCGATTTCAATCGCTGCTCGGCATCTAATCTAAGCTCCTTCGAAATGCTGCCATGATGTGCTGTGATAATTTCCGGGCCAAGCCTTTCCGTTAAATTGTGAGTCACCCTCTCGGTCAATCTTCTAGTGTTTACGAATATTAGTGTTGTCTTATGCTCATTTATGAGTTCTTCTAACCGTTCATATATTTCGCTCCATACCTCATTCGACATAACTGCAGTGAGTGGAGAACGAGGAACTTCTATAGCAATTTCTAGTCTGCGTCTATGCCCGATATTGATTATTTGGCAATTTAATTTATTTGCTGTCTTTGAACCATTACTACCGATGAGAAATCGGGCAATCGTTTCAATTGGTTTCTGAGTAGCTGAAAGCCCGATTCGAACGGGGGGTTTTTCTGTTAAAGCGTTTAACCTTTCTAAGGATAGTGAAAGATGTGAACCACGTTTGTTACCTACAAGCGCATGAATCTCATCAACTATGACCGTATGAACATTAGACAACATCTTCCGTCCGTTCTCACTCGTGAGCAACAAATAAAGTGATTCAGGTGTAGTTACCAAGATGTGCGGAGGATTCTTTATCATGGCGGTTCGTGCGGATGAAGAGGTATCGCCAGTTCGGACCAAAACTCTCACATTTACCTCGGACATCCCCGATTGTTTGAGCTCTTCTCGTATTCCCTTGAGTGGTATCTGCAGATTCTTCTGGATGTCATTACTCAAGGCTTTGAGTGGCGAGACATATACAACTTGAGTTTGGTCGGATAATCCGCGTTCCAAACCCTGTTTGATTAAATCATCAATTGTGGCCAGGAAGGCAGCAAGGGTCTTACCAGAACCAGTCGGCGCTGAGATTAGAGTGTTTCTCTTTTTTCGGATCTCAGGCCACGCCTTGACCTGAATCTCAGTAGGCTGCTCAAATGCATTTTGAAACCAATTGCCAACAGATGAATGAAATCTATCTAAAACCATAATAGACCAATTTTTAAATTAGATAATAAACCGCTTTCTAACATTATAAATGAATAAATTACATTAAGCCTATTCTCCCCTCTGTGATGCCCAAATTTTGTCCGGTGGACGTAAATGGGAATGTAATACTTGTTATTCCAAATTATACAAAATAATCTTCCCCCGTTGGGGAAGAATTAAGATAGGAGTGTGTTTTAAGGATAAAAGGTTTGGTTGTCCCCTTTTTCATTGCTCATTCTCAAACAAACGGGTTCTCAATTCGCAAATCCTCAACTATCCGACCGTGCTGAAGATCTTCAGAGTAAAGGCAAAAGGCTCCACCCACCAACGCCGCTTCGATAATCAAAGCATCCCAGAAAGACACTTGGTCTTTTTGACTCCTAGATATAGCTAAAAAAATCAGGTGAGTGTCCACCTGTACTACCGGCAAAACGGCCAGTTCCTGAACCGCCTTGTATGCCACGCTTGGCTCTAGCGGTTCAGCTAACTTACGGGTAACGCAAACATAAAACTCCTGCAAAACCTGCGTGCTGATTATAAGACTACCTCGAAGGTCCTCGCGAGAGAAAATTTCGTGTGCACGAATTTGTTTTTCAGGAGAGTCGTTGTCAAATAAGTAAACAACGACATTTGTATCCAGAAGAATTCTGCCGGTCATCTTTCGTGGAGTTCATCCCTCGTCCACTTACTTCCCCCACGCCTGGATTTCGCGCTACGAGAAAGTTGCAACAGATTCTCGATTGCTTCCTCCTGGTGTTGGCGTACGTCGGTATATGCTTCGAGGTAATTACGAAGGAGAGCATTTACTGAAGTGCCTTGTTCTAGTGCTTTAATACGTGCTTTTTTTAAAACCTCGTCATCTACCGATATTGTCAAATTAGCCATAACATACATACTCCGTGTAATACTGAATCAGTGTAACACATGCACAGAAAACTACAAATTAGTATTCTCTAATCCAATTAATCTGATGAGGCAGAGTTTTATATTTGGACTTTTTAAGTAATCTGGCGAAGCTACTTTTAAATTCGACTTTCAACCATCGCCCTCTAGAATACTTATGATCTCGTCATTCTTAATAGAGGCAGTTTTTTCCCCTTCTTTTATAGCATTTGTCATAGCAGTATCTTCAAATACTTCTGCAACAACCTCATAAAACAAGTCTCTTCTTTTCTCAAAAAATTCTACTAGAGCTTCTTTAATTAACTCTTTTAGTCGCTCTTCTTCAATCGAAAACTGACCCATGCTTACCTCCATTAATAAGTAGTATTTTTATAATTATAACTATAATCCACATACTGAACTAACACTAAGATTTTGAATTCAAAACAATTCTATTGCTAACATTATAAATGAACAAACACCCTTATGCTTAGTCTCCTATTTATAATGCCCAAATATTGTCCAACCGATGCTCTTCTTTACCTTTCCAAAGCCGCATATTTCAAACCGGAAACCAAAGAGAATACTTGGATGCCCGATAAAGCTTGTACCCGTAATTTTTTAACGGATAACATTCAGGCATGACAAGGGCATGTCATTCCCACACGTAGTAAGTGGGAATCCAAGCAACCGTCATTTCGAACAAATCTGAGAAATCTCTTCTTTCGAATAGATACCTATTTAAAGTTACACCCCAAACTAGAAAAAAGTGTTGCATCCCTATATTTGATGCGCATTTTATCTATATATTTAATAGCGCAGAAAACAATCAAGTATTAGAATCAGTTGCAGAGTTCATCAAATCACATGTAGGAGCCGTTTCTCATGAATGGATAATTTCTGAACAAGAAAAAAAGACTGAGGCAGATAGTTTTAGTTGTGTCTTCGTTCAAAATGACACTAAATTTTATGTAGTAACCGCAAGACATTGTTTGGAATACTTGAACGAGTCTTCAAGGATTATGATATCAACTTTAAATAATCGATGGCCTGGTGAAATAATTCCTTTAGATTTCAAAGATAATGTTAATTTTGGGATGTCGAAGAATAAAAGAATAGATATATGCTATTTAGAGCTGGACGAAAAAACCGCTAGATCTTTGAAAGTTAATTTTTTCCCGAGCTATAATTCTATCAGTCAAGCTTATAAACATGACACTAGAGTATGTTTGATAGGTTTTCCTATACAATTCCTTGAACAAAATTTTATTTCAAATAGTTCCGGTAAAGCAAAATTCAACTTGCTAGCTAAACCATTTATATGTTGGACCATCGTTTCTAATCGTATACCTCAAGAAACAAGCGTATTAGACTACCAACCTGATTTGAATTTTGATATTTACTTGGAATATGATCCAAGAAAGATTCACGATGTTAATACTGATAACATCCTACCAGATATAACACCACAAGGAATGAGTGGTTGTGGGGTGTTCGAAGTACCTATTAATCCTGAGAACGAAATTTGGAGTGCTTCACATATTAAGTTAATTGGTATCCAATCATCATATTACGAAAGAAATAAACTCCTCAAAGCTACTAAAATAGAACACTTATTTGAAATTTTAAAACAGTAACCCGTTCACTTTTAATGTTGTTGAGGATAAAGATTCACTAAAGATAGAAGCCGGGCTCGCAAAATATCCGGGGATTCTCAAGCACTGGGATTACGACACGTTTCTTCTTAAATGGCCGTCGGTCAATACGGGCTACGATGAAGTAATTTTTGTAATAGACGGTAAAGGCACCGTTTCTGAATTCCTTACTGAGAGCTACGGGACTTTTAAGAGAGTGGGAGACAAGACTCCTTGAGTTTTTAGGGCGTGAACCTGGGTTATCCTTATCGCATCTCAACCAGGTTCATTAACTCTCGCATCTGTCAATTGCTGACTGAAGGAAACTCCACAATTCTTAAATCTAGAGGGAATTCTGCGCTGTGGAGTCCTGGTTTGTCAACTGGTTCAATTTTTATGGGCGTTCCTTCAATTATTTCTGCTTTATCGATTCCTTCAATCGGCGTGGGGTCTTCAAGTCCTTCATCAAAAAAAGATTCATCTGTGGTTCTACCCATAAGGTCAAATTGATCAAACACATATGGGAGACCGTTTGAACCCAGAGTAGACGGTGAGGCCATAACATGCAGGTGCAAATGGGGTGCTGAGGTGTTTCCGGTATTGCCAAGCTTACCTATAGCCTGTCCTCTCTTAACGGTATTGCCTTCCTTGACGATTATGCTATTTGGTTGCAAATGGGCGTAAAATACATATTGCCCATTGCCCAAATCAAGAACGACGTGATTGCCATCTATTTCCTCAAAGGTAATTTCAGTAGGTAATTCACCAGGAATTTGGTTCTTGAACTTATCAACTACCCCTGCAACCCTAGCATGAGCAACAGCCAATACATTTTGACCGAAGCCGAAATAGCTATTTACGTCCTTAGGATCACCGACAAAAAGACGGCTGTCTTTATTGATTTTCATCCAGTCTATAGCAAAGCGTTGTGCTAGATAAAGCTTTCCATTTACTGGCTGTATCGATCTAATATGTGTTGTTGAATCACAGCAACCGTTTACCACTACCCAACCCGAGCCTTCGAGAGGTGGTCCTAGCACAATTGCATCTGCATTGCCTACCTTTGCTATTCCCCCTGTCTCAATAATCTGCTCTTGTCCTGGTGGTAATTGAAGTAGTTCAACCAATCTAGAAGGTATTCCGCCTGGAACCGTGACAGCAATTCTATGTATGACATTAGTAGGAATATCATTTATAGTATCTACCGCGAAAGTCATGAAAATTATTCCAGCCTGTCCAGGCTGCAAAGAGTCAATCGGGGCTCTAGTACCAACGAGTTGCATCTTTTTTGAGACTTTTTGTCCTGAAAAAGAAGTAAGCACTTTTTCATTCTGATCTCCATCAAGTACTTCAACGGACACTATTTCAAAATCTAACTTATAAGCATTCGTAACTAAAAGCTCATAAACAAAATGAAAACGTCCATCGGATCCCTTCACGGGAGTAGGACTGGCAAGGACGGACATTACAACGGGGGTAAACTCATTATCGGTTTCACGTGATTCTTTTGAATCATCTTCGCTCTTTGATTGTGTTTTCTCCTGAATAGGAATTCGCTCCGAAACTTCTTCTACAACTGTTTCGGTTTCCTCCGTGACACGCTCTTTTGGTGAATCTTTACACCCGTATGAAAAAATAATTAAGATAATCGATAACGATATTAACAATAATTTTGAAGATCTCATCACAAGCCTACTCCCTTTAAATTTATGGCAGACATGCTATAGCAAAATAACACTAACGTTATAAAAATCCAACTAAAAAAATGGCACAAATTCAATTTATAATTAGCTAAAGTTCTTATTCTTAAAATAGATAAAAGTCTAACATATTGGTTTCACCCCTAATATGACACTGATGTATCAGGATATTATGAAGGAAATTGAGGAGCTTTGTTCAAATCGCTCCTTTGGTAGGATTACTTTTGTAATACAATAAGTTAAAACCTCGATTGTTGTTTCACTTGACGTTGAATGAAATCTATTTTAAAGCATAATATGATGATAGTATGGCACAAAGGACTTTTGATTGGCTCCTTCAAGCAGAAAGGGATCTAGAAGCTGCAAAGTGGAATCTTAAAGGGAAATTCTATGAGTGGGCATGTTTTAATTGCCCTCAGGCGGCTGAAAAAGCACTAAAAGCACTTTACCAGCACTTTAATATGGACGCATGGGGACACTCAGCCAGCAAGCTCATGAACGAAATTCCAAAAAAGGAACGACCCTCAAAAAAACTACTAGAAATGGCAATATACCTAGATCGCTTTTACATACCGACAAGGTATCCAAATGATCTGCCATCAGGAGCCCCCATGTCATATTTTACAGAAAAAGATGCTAAAGAGGCGATAAAATATGCAAAAGAAATCATACGATTCTGTAAAGATAAAATCTCTTAGCAAAAAAAAGGTACTAAAAGAATTAAAGCATATCGCAAAAATGGTAATAAAAGAAAATCCCAATGTAATGGAGTTGAGCCTCTTTGGTTCACTAGCAAAGGAAGATTATACAGGTATTAGTGACGCTGATATACTTATAATTCTGAGAAAAGACTCAACAAGATTTATAGACAGAATCCCCCCTTTCTTAGCTCGTTTTCTTGATGTCAGTATACCTATTAGATATTTTCCCATACACAGAGGAGGAAATAAGTAAGATGGGTAAGGATAATTATTTCATTAAGAACATCCAGAATGAAAAAATAGTTCTTGCAAAAAGATAACACCTATGTGAAATCAAAATGGAGGACTAAAGCCCTCATCTAAATTTGGTCGTAATCTTAATCGCGCCAGCACATATCTTAACCCAACTTCACATTTTGCTGAAAGCGGCTGAAACATATCTGACTACGCCGCCATAGTCACCGCTTGTATCCCCTGAACTTCCGTAAGAAAGGATTTTACTATTAGTAGCACCTAGTTTTTTTGCTATCATCATAGTAGATATCATGGGACCGTATCCACATGCTTCACTTTTCTTTGAGATGATGTCATCAAATAACTTTCTCTCATCCATATTTTCTATGTCTTCCACAACAATACCATCCATTTCTTTTGCAGTGTCAACGGGATAGTAATGTGAAAGATCGCCGCTAGCAACAATTAGCGTTCGATGATTCGCATACTCAGAATGAGAAAACGCTTCACAAACAGCGTGAGCCAACTCCTCGTCCATCTTATATATGAAAAAAGGGTTGATTCCACGCTTTTCCTAGTTACTTTGATCTTCCGGTGTTTCCCACTTGACGATCTTCAAATCGAGGACGAAAATTGCATAGAAAGTAGGTACTAAAACCAACTCAATAATAGTAGCCACCGCCAGGCCACCTATTTGTGCATAACAAAGGGGTTGCCAGAGGGGTCCTCCATGTATTGCCAAGGGGAATAGTGCGAGTATCGTCGCTCCGACTGTTATCATTATAGGTCTTAAGCGTTCGATTCCCGCATCCAGCAGCGAGTCCTCAAAACTCTCCCCCTTCTCACGCATCCCCTCTATAAAATCGAACAGCACTATTACATGGCTCACTATTACACCGACCAGACTCGCAATCCCCAGAAATGCCATAAACCCGAATGGTTCACCCATAATCATGAGTGCAATGAGCGCGCCGACAACCCCGTAGGGGACGGCCGCGAAAACGAGAAGCGGCTTTACTGCGTTGCTAAACTGTAGCACAAGCGCCAGGAAAATAGCCGATGCGGAGACAATAAGTACCGTTGCCAGATTCCTGAACCCTTTTCGCTGCTTTTCTTTCTCGCCTCCCCACACCAACTCGTAGCTAGGGGGAAGGGATTTTATAAACTCGTCAATCTTGCCCTTTGCTTTACTTGTAATTGTTGAAGGAAGCGCTCCTGCAACCGGAAATGCGATCACTGTAATAGCGCGGAATTGCTCTCGCCTCTGTATCTTTGTGGTCTCCATATTGTAGTTTAGGGAAGATACCTCAATTAACGGTACTTTCTGAAAGTCCGCCAAGCCGTATACGTAAAGGCTCTGGAGATCGGAAAGTTCAGCTCTCTCATCGAGCTTAAGTCTCACCACCACAGGTATTTGCCGATCACCCTCGCGAAAAGTCGTAACCTGTAATCCGCTTAGCCCGGCTGCGGACGAAATGGCTACGTCCTCGTTTGTAATCTGAGACAAATTGGCTCGGTCGGGATCAACCTCGAGCCTAACCTGGAAGCTATCTTCTCCCCAGTCATCGCGTACATCCGTTGCCTCAGGAACATCGCGGAGAATGCCTTTCAGCTCGTCGCTCAACTTTCTAAGTGTCTGGATATCCTCTACTTCGACCACGCGGTCTGAACTTATGTCCGTCCTTCCCGAAATATGGATCTGCACAGGGTAATCCACATGGTTTAATTGAAGCTGTCTCATCTCTAGTACTGCGCCCGGGATTTTCTCGGAGAGCGCTTGCTGGAGAAGCGGGGCGATTATCGGAGTGTCTTTCTTGCTGTTGAGTTCTATTACGACCTGGGCGTAATTTCTATGTTTTTGCTCTGGTTGTACAGTACTCCAGAACCGTGGTCCACCTCCTCCTACAAAGGAGGTAATCGATTTCAATATCTCCTTGGGTTTACCTCGATTCCCGGATTTCTTCGCACCGTACTCGGCTGCAACTTCCTCTATTACACGTTCGGCTTGTTCTGTGATATCGTTTGTGGATGAGAGTGTTGCAGAATTTGGAAGCCAAACGTCTACATAAGACAAATACTGCACATCCTCCGGAAAAAACGACGTCTTTAGCCGACTCGCAACTATCCCGCCCACGACGAAAAAGATTAGAGAAAAGGCGAAAACGCGCCACCTGTGCTCGATGGAGTATTTGGCCACCCCGTAATAAAACCCTGTAAACCCTGTCTTCCTTTTCTCCTTGATCGTGAGCTCAGGCTTACTTCTCGGACGAAGGAGATAGAAACCAAGGAATGGAATGAATGTCATAGAAACCAGCCTTGAAGAAATAAGGGCAGAAGCCATGACTATCGGTAGGCTGTAGATGAATTGACCCGTCGTACCGGTGAGGAGAAGATAAGGTAGGTAGGCTACTATATTCGTGAGAGTAGCGAACATTATTGCGCGTGCCAGTTTCGTCGGGCCAAGCCATGAAGCTACAATAGGCGGATGACCTATGCCGAGATTCGTCTTTATCGCGTCGTTCGCAACGACCGGATCATCCACCAGAAGGCCCAGAGCAATAATGAGCGTAGCGAGCGAGACCTGCTGCAGGTCGATTCCGAGCACATACATGAACCCGAAAGTCATAGCCAGAGTAATGGGTATGGAAAAAGCCATAAGAAGCGCTGAGCGCCATTCCCAGAATCCTATCAGCGCCACCAGCACCACAAGTAAGATGGCTTCGATTAGAGCTTCCAGGAATAAATCGATTTTCTCTTTCACCTGCTGAGGCTGGTCGGAGGTTTTCGCCAAAATGATATCGTCAGGGAGAATGGGTACTAGCTCTGACATCACCTTATCCACCCCTTTACCGAATTCGAATATTTGCTGGCCGGCATGCATCTGTATTGCAAGCGTGACCGCGCGGCTACGCTGCCAGTTTCCCTCTGAGTCCCGCCAGGTATAAAAATTCAAAAACTTCGGTGGACTCTGGTATCCCCTTTGGGTATCTACGAGATCGCGAAGGTATACAGGCACCCCCTGATCTGTCTTTGTAATTATCACGTTGCCGATCTCATCTGTACTTTTAAACTCTCCCGACGGATATACTATTACCTCCGAATCACCAATCTCTAGCTCCCCTCCCGGGAGGTCGATATTCCTCGCATTCAGGATCTGCTTTATACGCGAGGGGAGAACTCCATAGGAAGCAAGCTCGTCCTGGGAGTATTCGAGATAGATGGTTTCGGGAAGTACTCCGTAACTCTGTACGATCGAGACTTGAGGCACCAACTGAACGTTTCTTGCGATCAGATTCGTAATATTTTGGAGATCGCGGTAGCTGTATTTATCACCGGCAACCGATTCTAATTTCTCCTCGGTCTCACTGGGATCCCCTATTAAAATAGGCTCCCAGGCATCTATATGAAACCCTGAAAACCCCAGCTTCTCTTGTACAAAATTGTACACATAAGATTGAAAAGTCTCTTCATCGGTATTGAGCGAGGCGTCAAAACCTATAAAGCCAGGCCCTTCGATCCTCTCTATATCCTCTGCAATATTCTGCTGAGCGATGAGCCTTGTGAGGATTATGAAGACGTCTTCTATACTCGCTCTGTCTACTGAATTAGGCAAAGCCACTACGAATGACGCACGGGAGCCTGTTTCATCCGGGAAATTAGACCTCTCTTCTTCTATTGCACGGTTAATCCTTTCGGCACGAAGCGCAATCTCGACTTCGCTTTCCTTGGGGCTTGCCACAGTAAGCATTAAGGCGGAGGTGTTCCCGAAACCGCTATTGAATTGTATCGGTCCCGCTCCCTCGGGCAGGCTGTAGTTTAGGTAGTCTAGCCTCAGATTTATGTCATTGAATTGCTCCGTCGTGTCTTTGAGACCTTCCCGCAGCTGGACGTAGACTATAGACATGCCTGGAAGACTGATGGACTTTATGCCGTATTCGTTTCCGCCCTGTGGTGCATGAATCCAACTATTCTGAGCGATGGTTTCTTCGATTTCCCTTGTCACCAACTGCTCCACCTTCTCCGCGTCCGCACCCGGCCAGGGGCAAAGGGCTATCGCAAGCAGGACCGGTATGTCAGGGTCCTTTTCCTTCGGCATGTTGATGTAGCTGAAGGCTCCCCAGAGAACTAGGAATACAAGCAATACCCATGAGATGTGGCGGTTCTCTGTGAAAAAACGCGCGGTGTTATGGGTAGTACTTATAAGTTCATCATCGCTTTTATGTACCATAGTTTTCCTTATTAGGAGACTTCCATGACGAGCAGTTCAGAAAGCCTCGAATGAGTTAACCTGAATCGTCTGTGCTGAGTAATATCGAAGCGCCTGTCCTGAGCAAAGTCGAAGGTCTCAGTTGAAAGACCACGAGGCATTATCCAAATTCTGCCTTCCCGAGTGAAACGAAGCGATGTCCTGCTAACGAAGGGGATTACTTCGGAACCCGGTTCCTCAGAATTGTAAAAGTGAGATAATTCGAGAACGGAATCTCTAGCATAATCAGTTAGCAGTTTGTATCTTAAAGCTTCCTTCATAGTTTATTCTTTATCTTTCTTTGTCTTGATACATACTTCGATAAACTCAGCATGAAACGGGTAACAACCCTTCGACCCTTCGATGAAACTC
>JALLOG010000219.1 GCA_027717645.1 Desulfobacterota bacterium AH_259_B03_O07 | reverse complement strand
AAATGCTAGTCATCTACGTGTTGGCCTCGCGAGGTGCGGGGGATGCATCCGGCCGGTGTCGTGTAAGGGTGGCGGAGACGAGCGCTCGTGCGGGGGAAAACCCATCAAGCGTGCGTCCGGGGGTACTCATTCAATCGTTACTGTGAGCGACAGCGGGAGGTGTCTCTGCACAAACCGCTCGGATCATCGCACTTACAGATATTGAATCCGCAACAGGGAGGTACGGCGTCGCGGTAGCAGGTTCTGCAGTCGGGACAAGAATTGTTACAGGGAGGTTGTGCGTCGTCGATGAAAAGAAGGGCCTGGGTAATAGGGGTTGGTATGACAGGAACGTTGTTGATTTCCTCCGGCGCTTCAGGAGGACTTAAACTAGTACTATGCACCAAAGGTGTAACAAGAAATTCTGCAAGTGATTTGGACGTATCAAACAGAACACTATTCAATTTCATTGGAAAAGCTTCAAGTTTGCCATCAGTTAAATTATGCAATATTGCGTTTGGAGGAACGTCACCTATAATTTCATTAAAATTTTCTAAGTACTCTTCGATATTTATACTTCCTGATCCACCCCCAGGTCTCTCCTCTATAAAAACTGCGATGGGGGAAACTTTGAGTTCAAGAATAAAACCATCACCTTCCGAATTTTCTAATACTACCCCAGAAATAACATCGATCAAAAAATCTATTTCTACCTCAGCATCTCCCTGTGCTTTAGCATTATCATCATTGCATCCAGTAAGTGATAATGATAAAGATAAGAGTAATCCCAAAGATAATAATAATTTCTTCATAATGGCCTCCACTTTAATTACTTAACTTCATTATACTATAGTTATTGAACACATGCATGCGGTGCTCCGAACCCCCCAGTAAGAATAATGATATCACATATAACAAAATAAAATCTAAATAACTTACCGCTGCCCCTTTAAATCAGGCTGAGTTTAAATGTGAAGTATGATTTTTGTAATAATCCTCTTCTGCCTGAACAGGTGTGCGGTATCCATGTGCTGAATGAAGGTAACTCCTGTTGCCTTATTTCACAAATTTTACTAGCTTATTTCTATTAGGTTCTTAATGGGGAGCACTATACTTCACAAACCCACTCAAGAACTTTATCGACGTAACTTGTTAAGAATCTTAGTGTAGGATTAGGCTCATTAGTCTCTATGTTTAATAGAAACAAAACTATTAGATTTGCTTCTGCTATTTCCTTGACTAATTCCCTAATCTGCTTAATAAAGCTTTCCCTACCATCATCATTTTCCAGAGAATACTCTAGGCCTATGCAAGCTTCATGAATCAAATAATTCCTTGCTTCACGCGCATTATTTAATAAAGTAGCTACGTCTTGTGGAATGTTTAGTTTTTCTACCACTGTCTCTATGTGTGTGATTAGCCGCCTTTTATCAATAAACCTACAAAGTTCATTTATACTACTCTGATCGCTAAGTATTTCGGTTTGGGACTTGAGCCCGATTAAAGTTGCGAAAGATTTGCAGTTAACTTCAAAGTCGGTTGCCACTGATAACGCTCTGCCAATGATTCCATAATATTCATCAGAGAATTGAGCGCGTTCTAGTATTTTAAAGGGTAAATCCATATTAATCTAGTCTCACTATGAATTATACGGAAATATTCTGCATAAAAAGACAACTTATAAAATCAGTTTATACTAACATTCAATAGTTGTATATTTAAGTTATGAGAAATATGACTTTAATTCTATGATGCAGTATAAGTATTACAGCTACGTAATGAATTCTAAATTACAATGATTATATTATAGAGCATTAGTTCTTTCTTAAATTATGGGGAATTTAATAGACTTAACCAACAAAAGATTCAGCCGTTGGACGGTAATTAAACGAGCAGCTAATGGCGGAAAGCACGTCCGATGGCTATGTAAATGCGATTGTGGACAAGTAAAAACAGTCTTCGGAGACAGCTTAAAAAGTGGATTGTCAACTTCCTGTGGTTGTTACTTTAGAGAAGTTCATAGATCCCTATATAAGGATATGCTAGGCCTGCACTTCGATAGGCTTCGGGTGATCGAAAAGGGTCCACTGATAAAGGAAACCTACTGGTGGAAATGTATCTGCGATTGCGGAGAATCGATTCTTGTTGACGGGGTGAATTTAAGAAGGGGCGATACTCAATCATGCGGCTGTTTAAGATTAGAGCGAGCAACAGAGGCTAACACTAAACACGGGCAAGCATCAAGGCAAATTCTTAATAAAAAAAGATCGGGTGCTTACGGCAGTTGGGAGTCAATGATACAAAGGTGTGAAAATCCCAACCATAAGGAATATTGGCGTTATGGAGGTAAGGGCATTAAGATTGATCCTGTGGTAAGGGAGTTTGCTGATTTTTATGCGTACATGGGTGACAGACCTGAAGGGTATACCTTGCATAGGCCTGATCCTAGGGGTAACTATGAAAAGGGTAATATTAAATGGGCAGATCTAAGGGCTCAATCTCACGAACAGATTAAATACGTCCAACCAGATAAAATAATGATTAATCCCAAAAGGAAAAGAGGAAGACACGGAAAAGGGGGTGAACGTGTTTATCGAATTTGGGGGGGTATGAAGCAACGTTGCTATAACCCTAAAAATCCTAGCTATCCGTATTATGGTGGAAGAGGGATAAAGTTTTGTGATTGTTGTAGCTGGGAAGATTTTAAAAACTTTTATAGAGATATGGGAGACCCATTGCCCGGCTATGAGATTGATCGGATAGATAATAATGGCAATTATTGCAAAGATAATTGTCAGTGGGTAACCAGATCAGAACAGGTAAGAAATAGAAGGATATTTAAGATTATTGATCCTGAATAAAGAATACTGAAATATTGAATAAATTGCCTTGCAATCCGCTCAGACATACAATGCCCTGTCCCGTCACCAGATAATCATACTATTCTCACTTAAGAATCTTTATAAAGAGGTGGTTAGCACATTGTTTGATGCCCAGCCTACCGTAACTACAAATTAATAAACCGATCGGTAAAAATCCTATTTTAATTAATAGGGCTATGCACTTGACTGAAGTTACCACAACATATAGTATAGGCAGGTATGGAATCTTACCCACGAAATCTCATGGAATTTGAACGGCAATTTGCCACGGAAAA
>JALLOG010000218.1 GCA_027717645.1 Desulfobacterota bacterium AH_259_B03_O07 | reverse complement strand
GTGTACATGATCCGATGATACTTCCATCCTATCAATTTCCATCCCATGAGTTGAAGCTGCTTGCTCAAAAACCTCTTCAATCCTCCCTCTAATGTCCCCGCTTTCTATCCACCTCCGGTACTTAGGTGTCCAAACCACATGATACTTTGTATCATAGAGTGTATGGGGTGTGCGTCTTAGTGCCATACATAACTCTATCACAACAACCCCGTGTCTTTCATCCCCCACTACTAGTGGGGGCTTTCAGACACAATGTAGTAATTTTAGATGCTAAAATAGGTTTACTTGAGATTTAGATGAAGAAAAGAACCAAGATCGAGCTTGAAATCCGTAACACACTGAGCGCGATGCTCATGAATTCAATCGGTAATAAGAAGAGTGCCGCGGTTCTTAGATATATTATAAGATACTGTAAAAAGTCACAGAAAAAGGGGGATTACATTCTCTTTGCCAAACCCGATCTGCATAATCACGAACTTCACCAGTTACTGTGTATCTTTGAAATTCACAATCGAAATTTTCTTAGATTAAAAAAGAAATACCTTAATTATTTACCTTCAATTTGCAATAAGACAAAAGAGTATTTGAAATTTCTAGCCGATCTAATTTCAAATAAAGAGGTTGTCAAGGGTAGAATCGAAGATAAGGTGAGAGTTGGGGCAATGCTATTTAATAGCGGTTTTTATTTTGAATGCCATGAGTATCTTGAAGAAGTTTGGCTGGAGGAAAACGGTAGGAAGAAATCCTTTCTAAAGGGTCTTATACAAGCTTCTGTAGCCCTCTATCACCTTCAGTACAAAAATATCAAAGGAGCAGTAAAATATTTCGAAAGAACCAATTCCAGACTAAAAGAATTCGCTCCTGTATATCTCGCTATCGATGTTAAAGCCTTCCTCTCAGATATCGGTAACGCTTTAAAGATCTTAGAAGAATCGAAGTCAGAGTATCTTAAAGATGCGATTCCGAAAATTAGATTAATGGATTGATTCACCTTCTAGCATGTATTATCCTGGATCCTGTATCATCGAGCGTGCATCCTGATACTCCTATCTTTGATGAATCTTGACTGTGGTTTTTGTTCCATTTAAATTTAAGCACATTTATGTGTCGGGTTCCGGTGTAGCTCAGCTGGCAGAGCGGGTGGGTGGTTGCCCCTGGGGGGATATCCCTTATCTCAAAGTACATTAGCGGTGTAATTTCAATGGATATATATGGGAATAAGCCCTCAAAACACTTATTTCTTTTATTTCGTTACAGTTCATAGATTTTGCAAATATTAGCAATTTCATTGGATATTCATCGAAGCTAATTTTGTATAAATATCTTTTATACTTAAATATTTTGGGCGGCTAGAATGCGACTACATTGATGAACTCAGACTATTACGGTTATCATTAACTCTTTGGAATTTCACCACAGGCGACATAAGTTGAGATTTCCTTTTCCGACTTGTGGACATTTATCGCAAAGTCCCCGGTCATAATATCGCTAAGTTTAACGTCTACGGTTGTCTCGGACCCGCCGTTTTTAACTGCTTCTAGCGGATACTTTGGTTCCCCTAGATTTTCACAAGTCCCTTGGTGAATATGTGCGGGTTGGGCAATGCCCTCAGGGGCACCAGTTAGGTTAATAACAACTTTTGTATTATTGTCTACAGGTGTCAATGTCGCTTTACCAGATACCCCGGAGTTATTCACGGCTTTGAGCTCTACAGTTACAGTCTCAGATGTCACGGCTTCCTCGCCCGCAGCTTTAGTGTAAGTAAATGAAACTACAAGCATAAAAACCCCTACAACTAACCAAACAATTATGTTTAACGAGTTGAAGTTTCTCATGGGTAATTGCCTCCTTAAGCTATATATAATCCCATTTTATGCATTAATCTTTTTGTTCTTATCCTATCACAAATAAATAACCCTTGCAAACCAAAATCCAGTCTAAATACAATCATTTCCTTGTATAAAACTGTTTTGGCCTTTACCTATAGATGGAAATTCAAATGGTTTCCACTCCTTTCTTGTTACTTGAGCAAACATCGTCTTACATGTTCTCCACCTATTGTTAACAATTATAAACACAAAAATTTAAACAGTGCTACACTTGTAACACAGTTAGTTTCCTCAATTTGCTCCAGGGCCTACCTCCGGTAATAGACTCTGGGGCTTTCTAATGCTTTAAAAGTCATGAGATATAAAACTTGGCAAGAAAGATTTGAAGAAGTTGTTAGGTACAAACAGAAGTATAAGAAATTGTAGTGCTCCCCTTTTGTCAAATCGGAAAATTGCCTGTGGTATCGAAAAGATATTGATCTTACAATAATTTAGATAGTAAATGTATTTTGAATGTTTAAAAAATTATATTCTATTCCAACTTTTTAATTTCAATAATTTTAATTTGTATACCCCACATTCTAATACTAGCAACATCATCCAGTATCTCCGCTTCAAATTGCACTCGTAAGTCATCAACGTGAAAATCTTCACTTAGGTTTATAGGATCGTAGTTTGTTCCATCGTCGCCTATTATGCCGAAAAACCCGCCTTCTAAATTAATAAACATAATAGTGCCTGTTCGGGATATTATCCCATCCCTGATATCTTCTCCATTCATTGACGAGCACCCAACAAAACAAGTCAGTATTACCAAGCAAATTAATAATTTCATTAGATATAACATTATCCCATTTTATGCATAAACCCTTTATATTCTAAATATCTCAAAAATTATCGCTCTTGTCAATAGAAATTTTACAAGTTGGGATGAGTTGGTGGTTTGACTGGGAATTAAAAGCCCCAGGGTTTTTCTACCTTCCGGTAATGGACTCTGGGGCATTTTATTGTATTATATAACTGATTTAATCCTCACCAAAGTTCTACATTCCCATCATTTGATACTTACTTTATTGTTTTAATCTAAACTGCTATTATTAAATAGATACTTAGTGGACAGTTCACATAAATGTTAATTTTTTAAGAGGAGTTTTCAAATGAAAAGAAAAACATTGTACAGTGGTATTTTACTCTTTGTTGGAGTGATCATACTCTTGTCGCCAAGGATTTCTTCATCCTTAGAACCCCAATCTGAGGAGGCCAAACAAACTATGGCTTTGGTAGACCAGGCAGCCTCTTTACTGCAAAGTAAAGGTACGGAAGCTT
>JALLOG010000217.1 GCA_027717645.1 Desulfobacterota bacterium AH_259_B03_O07 | reverse complement strand
GCGGCAACAGATAGGCCAGACCTCAGGTTGCTGTATCCTGCTCTCTACTCTACCCTTTATTTCCTTTATTTGTTAATTAAGTCTCAGTGCGAAAGTAAGACAAATCTTAAAAGTGCTATATAGTACCGTTTTTAACCATGATTTTAAGAAACGGCTAAAAAGGGCAAATATAGTACCGAAATTGTGTCTTTATAGATAGCCCACCTGATAGAATCGAGAAACATGGTGTGGTAATTGAGCGTCTAAAGTTTGATGATCCTAAGAAGCATTAAAAACATTGATTCTAATTTTGTAGAATTGTTAACTCGCTGACTGGACCATTAAGCAATAATTTAAATCGTTTAATGAATTTTGCCCCCAATAAAATTCCGTCGGTATCTTGACCAGCTTCATTTGCTGTATGTATTTCCACCCTTATCGGGTTTTTACTATGTTTTGGAATTAAAACAAGCCCACTTGCTGACGTTAAATTCATTTTGCTTCCATCACCAAGCAAATACTCTAGTGGCTCAGGTTTCTCCCAATTGTATAAGCCTAGCTCATGGTATATAGATCTTGGTAGTAATATTTCACCATCATATCCAGTATCGATCAAAACAAGCTTTTCATGATTTGCTAAGGGATATTCTTCTCCTGAGTCAGTTTGAATTTTAATTCCTATATATGGACTGTCATCACGGTAAGGCCAACTCACCTTTTCTTCTTCATTGGCCATCTCAATTTTCCCTTAACTTTTTCCTTTGGCTCAACTTTAAAAATAAATCTGTGATTAGCATCCATTGCCGCATCCTTAATTGCATCAAATGAATCTCCAGTATCTTGTAATTCCCCTTTAGCTATTACAACATATTGCCCTAAGTAATCTGTATAGAGAACATCCTTTAGCTTGTTATAGACTTCTGTATTTACTTCTTTTTCTTTTTGATAATTCTTTTCGCTTATTATTGCTGTGTTTAAATCAGATTCATCTGGATCCTCTGAAATAAGAATTTTATAAATTTGCTGAACTTTCGATTGTATTTCTTGTTTCCACTGTGACTCCATTACTAATACACCAACACCAAATGGTTCGAGTTGATTACTTATCTCTGTGCTGGGGTATGTATTTGCATAACCCAAAGTTGTTATTGACGTTTCCATATATTCAAGTTGACCTTTTGCTTGTATAGCAACCCAAGGCTCATTTTGCTGCTTAATATCCTGTATCAGAAAATCATAAGTTGGCGAGAATCCCTTTTTCCTAGGCTCAAGAAAATTTTCCGAAATAAGTTTATGAACCTTCTCAAGTTCTGTTCTTTTTTCCTCATCCACAATATTGAATGCTTCTGTGTTTGGTGACCCAGACTTTAGTTGGGAGGTTATTAAATTATGCACTTGACAGACCTCTTAAAATTTCTTCTGTTTTTTGTTTTGTTTCAAAATGATCAAATAATTTATTAATCATTTCATTTCTACTGCTAGATTCAAATTGAAAGTTAAAATCTCCTATTATTTTAACTGAATTTATAGGATTTAATGTTAATGTTGCATTGAAATTATTAAAGTGGAATTTAACTATCATACCAATATTATAACCTTCGGAAAAGGTTTCTGTTAGTTTTCTATCATTTAATTTAAGTAGTTCCTTTAATAATTTTTGCTCAAGTTTAATATCATAAGAGTAGTTATAACCAATAGCAATATAAGGTGTCTCGGGTAATTTCTCCATATACTTCATGATAAATTGAGGTAACAATTTTAGAGTGTCGGGGGTTAGGTTTTTTACAGACAACTGCAACCTGTTCTGATCCACGACTAAATTATAGTTTGTCGTTTCTACTAAAGAAGCTACAGGCATATGAGTGAAATTAATAATATTTTCCTCTATTATGTCGTTCCGACTCAACCACTCTTTTGAAATAATTGAGGGATTGTGTTTATTTGCTAAAACTACTATGTTTGACTGAATCAATTGAAAATCCATATTATTCAATACTATACTTCAAAATTTCTATTATTTAAAAATATTAATACTTAATATAAATAAATGAACTAGGACTATTGATTCTTAGGCCTTACCAAGAAACGTAAGAAGTTCAAAATCAAATATCAAATATACCCTCTTCTAGCGGTGGCGTAACGATACAAAAGTCTTCGTATACTGGGTTTTGAACAGCACCGTAACAGGCCATAGTCAGGGTAACAATTTGATCTATTTTATGAATACTCTTCTCTTTGACGATTCGCAAACCTCTACCTGTTTCTTTACCTACTGCCATCACAGCCTCTTTTCGTAGTTCACTATCAGGGTACATCTTTAAATTGCCAAATTCTACCAAGTCGTAAAGGTTTTGACCCATAGCAGTAAGGTTAGGTACTGTTTGGGGAAACTCAGTGAGTATCAGTTCCTCCTTTTGTAAGGTTATAGCTGACCTATGAAATTGAAAGGGATCATTAAAATTAAAGGGGACGCACCCCTTTTCTAAAGTATTGTCAATTGTAGCCTTAACCCCTTCGATTCCCATTAATTCTTTTTTGATTTGAAAAAGTAAATGGGGTCATTGCTTTACCTTGTACTTATTTAACAATTTCAACAAACTTGATTCCTTAATTTTTCCAATTTCTACATCTCCCTGAATCCTTGAAACCATTGGTCGAGATATTCCAAATGTATTTACTACTTTTTTATAAAAGAAGAGTTCAAGTCCTTTGTTGAGAAATTATAACTTGAATTATCTTTATCTTACCCTATATATTCATCCTTCGACTGAGCCCTGCGATTAACCTTTCGACAAGCTCAAGACAGGACAGGCTCATCACGAAGTGGTTTAAAGTCTATACCTCCCGGAAGTTTGGGACCTCCGGGAGGTATATGTTTAATTAAAAAAATCGCAGCTGGAAGCCGCTCCTACACAATATAGATACCCGATTTGAAGATCACGGGTATGACAACTAATGTTGTTCGTCATGCTGAATCATAATCTTCATCAGGTTTATTTCGGAATCTCTTTGTGTTCTAAATATTGCTTCACTGTGTTCGCAATTGTAGATATTACATAATTCGGGGACAGTTTTTTAGATTTTAAATGGGCATTCAAAAAATTGCCAAAATCAATTCCGGAAGCGTTAAAAAAAGATTTAGGGTTGGGGTAGAATTAAATATTTTTAGCTGTAGGAATTGATTTAATAAATCCTAATTTTTTGTCAGCCC
>JALLOG010000216.1 GCA_027717645.1 Desulfobacterota bacterium AH_259_B03_O07 | reverse complement strand
TCCAACACCGACTCCTACTCCAGTACCACCAGGAGAAACTATAGAATTTTACGATGAATTTAACAGTCTATCACTTTGGTCAGAAAGTGGAGAGGGAGACTGGAATATTGAAAATCCACTAGAGTCCCACAGCGGCACCGCCGCACACTCTGATAATTGTGACACTGAATGCATATTAGAATTAGCTACCCCGATTAATCTATCTAGCAAGACAAGCTGCACGCTGGAATTATGGAGATGGACAGATAACGGATTGGATAACGGGGAATACCATGTTGTTGATTTTTGGGATGGAAGCCAGTGGGTTCAGATGGCATATTGGACAAATGGCGATGGAGACACCGATGTTTGGGAATTCGAGACTTATAGTTTGAACAATTATTTGATTCCAGACTTCTCGATAAGATTCAGGACAAGGGAAAGCAGTAGCTGGGAACACGTTTATGTTGACGATGTAAAAATCACATGCGCTGGTGACTATGGTGGACCAACGCCAACACCTTCTCCAACACCGAATCCTACTCCAGTACCAACACCAACACCCACACCAACGCCAACACCTTCTCCAACACCGACTCCTACTCCAGTACCAACACCAACACCTTCTCCAACACCGACCCCTACTCCAGTACCAACACCAACACCCACAACAACGCCAACACCTTCTCCAACACCGACTCCTACTCCAGTACCACCAGGAGAAACTATAGAATTTTACGATAGTTTTGAAATTGGCGAGTGGAATGGACTTTGGGTAGAGGATTCTCAGAATGACTGGCGTCGTCGTACCCAGAGATCAACAGAAGGTTCATATTCCGCAGAAGTCGATGGCAGGGCAACAGATGCGACCTTAACTATGTCAAATACTATTGATTTAACGGGAAAATCCGGCGCTCTGCTTACGTTTTCCTGGTTCATAGAGGGGAGATGGGATAATGGTGAGTATATATGCCTCGATATGTATTACGACGTTGCTTGGCACAATGGTGTTCCGGGAACGAAAGATTGCATAGACGGAACATCAAGTACAAATTTAGGGCCAGAGGAAAATCAATGGTTTCATGAAAGCGTAGACTTAACTCCTTACACAGCATACAACGACTTCAAAATTCGATTTAGTGCAAAGGTTAGCAGTTCCCGTGAGGACGGAAATGTTGACGATGTTATGATCACAAGTTCTAACTAAGCTGTGTCAAATTAAAAAAATACTCGCTTTGCCTTCGCCCGTCCGACTCGTTTGCTCGTAACAGCTTACGTTGCTTTAGGACTTTTAGAGAAAACAAACAATGGTTATCGCAACACACCACTTGCCGATAAATACTTAACAGCAAATCAACAATATGAGCTTAGTGGTTTAATTAGAATGTTCTATTCGCCTATATAGAGCATGGGATCTCTTAAGTAAGGCCCTCAAAGAGGATCAGCCACAGAGTTGGAAAAATAAGGTTCATAAATAAAAGAAATAGATAGACTCCCGAAAAAATCCCTCCCCGCAAAGCAGAACAGCTGTAGTTTTTAATGAGCAAACATATAATTAACCAATTTGTATTATCGATTAAGCTCGAGCTTTCAGGGAACCAACCGCATCCCCCTTTTATTATTGAATCTATTTTAACCCATATCTGTTTTGTGCTTGCCTCAAATCTTGCGGGAAGAAATCTTTCCAGGATGTTTTAGGATAATATATTTAACGCTTTGAAATTAGTTTATTCACATTTCAAGAAAACTGGCTTCTTATCGCCGAAATACCAACTACTTTGTTCTAATTGCAATCATGCTAAGGATTTATTTATTTTGAATTGAATATATGAATTTATTTTTAAATGTGAATAAATATTTATTAATGGAGCTGTATATGCTATCCCGTATCCCCGGAGGGGGCAACATGCCCGCCCCCCCCTATATACCCCATAGAGTCCAAAGCACTCATGATTTTGTCAAAAAAACAGCTATTGTAAATTTAATAATTATGATAATGTAAGTAAGTTAGACAAATAATTAATGCATAAAATGGGATTATGAAACTAGGAATTGCTTTACCCCAGATAGGGGAATGGGCCACACCCGAGAATATTGTTAAGGTTGCTCAACATGCAGAAGAGTTAGGTTATAACTCTCTTTGGGTGCAGGAAAGATTACTTTGGCCCCTCAAGCCTAAAAGTCCTTACCCTGTTACCCCAGATGGCAGTTTGCCAGAGCAATACAAATATGTGTTAGATCCAATTGTTATCCTGACTCACGCTGCAGCAAACACCCAAAGAATCCGAATCGGTACAAGCGTTTTAGTCATGCCCTATCACACACCAATTATGTTGGCAAAGCAGTTAGCAACTCTAGATGTGATATCGGGAGGGCGTTTCAATTGTGGTCTGGGTCTGGGTTGGTCAGAGGATGAATATGATGTCTCCAATACGCCATATAAAAACCGTGGAGACCGAGGTGATGAATTCCTGAAGTGCCTCAAAGTATTATGGACAGAGGATGAGCCTGAGTTTCACGGTAGGTTTTACCATGTTCCTAAATCGAAGGTAAATCCTAAACCTATTCAGAAACCTCACCCTCCTATTACTATTGGAGGTTTTAATCCCTGAGCCTTTCAGAGGGCTGTTACTTTAGGGGATGGCTACAATGGAGCTATCTTTCCGTTTGATCAGATGAAGGAAATCTTAGCAGGATTCATACAAGCTGCCCAAGCTGCAGGCCGTGTTTTAAGTAAGCTCCAGGTCGTTTGCCGCGGAAACCTAAAATTGCTGGACAAATCATCTGGAACAAGTCGATACCCACTCACGGGAACTATAGTGGAAATTAAAGACGATTTGAAACGTTGCGAAGAAATGGGCGTTACAGAGATCATATTTGAAATGAATTTTGAACCAGATATTGCGACATATAAGCTATTTCAATTTATGGAGCAGTTACTTCCGCCTGATGAAGCCTAACAAAAGAGAAAAGTTGCAAGTTCTTAATACTACATTAATTCATAAAAATAACTGAAGAAATAGAAGGCAAAAGGACAGAAAAAAAGTAGATTTTATGACTATAAAATATTACACTATAATAATCGGTACGGGACAGCCAGTCCATCATTGGTAGTGAGCCGCGCACTTTAACCCACTGTATCGGAACTGATTCCCAAAATGCCTAGCGATTTCATGTTACTGGAAAGAAAGTGATGACCCTGCTATTGTTAATACCAGATTTTGTAAGGAGGGCCGCTTAAATGTGTTTTGCCTCCTCTTACGTTAACCAACTAAAAACGGGACATAA
>JALLOG010000215.1 GCA_027717645.1 Desulfobacterota bacterium AH_259_B03_O07 | reverse complement strand
CTTTTAGATTATTGGTTTTTCCTGAATATTAGCGAATTATAGTTAATCTATAGATGTATTAGAAATTAACCGATTCTATTATATTTAATGTTATGAAAAAATTAGTACTTACTCTAGTTCTTTTATTCTATTTAGCTCCACCAGTCTATTCACAGACAGGAGAAACTTTTAATGAATTAGGAAATACTAAATATGAACAAGGCAATTACAAGGAGGCTATAGAGTACTACAACAAAGCTATAGAAATAAATCCTAAAGATGTAGAGGCATATAATAATAGAGGGCTTGCAAAAGCTTCACTACCACACTATAGAGGAGCCATAAAGGATTACACCAAGGCTATAGAGATTAATCCTAATTATGCAATAGCGTACTCTAATAGAGGGGTTGCAAAAGGTAAGCTAGGAGACTACAAGGAAGCTATACAAGATTTTAATAAAGCTATAGAGATTAATCCTACTTTGGCAGAGGTGTACTCTAATAGAGGGGTTACAAAAGGTAAGCTAGGTGACTATAAGGGCGCTATACAAGACTACAATAAGGCAATAGAAACAAACCCAAGATATGGAGACGCATACTATGGTAGAGGGGTTGAAAAAGCTGGGATAGGGGACTATAGAGGAGCCATAAAGGATTACACCAAGGCTATAGAGATTAATCCTAATTATGCAATAGCGTACTCTAATAGAGGGGTTGCAAAAGGTAAGCTAGGAGACTACAAGGAAGCTATACAAGATTTTAATAAAGCTATAGAGATTAATCCTACTTTGGCAGAGGTGTACTCTAATAGAGGGACAGCAAAAACTTCACTAGGAGACTATAAGGAAGCTATACAAGATTTTAATAAAGCTATAGAGATTAATCCAAGATATGGAGACGCATACTATAATAGAGGCCTTGCAAAAAGTAACCTCGGAGACTATAAGGGAGAAATACAAGATTACACTAAGGCAATAGAGATTAATCCAAAATATGCAGAGGCATACTATAATAGAGGGATTGCAAAAAGTAACCTCGGAGACTATAAGGGAGAAATACAAGATTACACTAAGGCAATAGAGATTAATCCAAAATATGCAGAGGCATACTATAATAGAGGGGCAGCAAAAATACAATTGGGTCAAATAGATAGTGGATGTTTGGATTTATCCAAAGCTGGAGAATTAGGGGAATCTGAGGCTTATGACGCTATAAAACAATATTGCAATTAGCACGATCATTGGGATTCTACAGCACTGGGCATCCAGGAGCTAGTAATAGAGGAAGTTGAAAAGGAAGATGAAGTGAGGCAAGAATAGTCAAATTAGATCATTGCTGAGTTGTTTCAGATTTTAAATACTTGAGTCATTTTCATTTTGAACTTGTTAGAATAAACGAACAATATGTAAATGCTAATTCTTAATATAATGAGAAAAACAATACTTACCATAATCCTTTTATTCTATTTAGCTCCACCAGTCTTTTCACAGAAGGCAGAAACTTTTAATGAATTAGGAAATACTAAATATGACCAAGGCAATTACAAGGAGGCCATAGAGTACTACAGTAGAGCTATAAAGATAGACCCTAAGTATGCAGAGGCATACTATAATAGAGGGCTTGCAAAAGGTAAGCTAGGAGACTACAGGGGAGCCATACAGGACTTCAATAAGGCGATTGAGATTAATCCTAATTACTCAGATGCATACTATAGTAAAGGAGTTGCAAAAGGTAAGCTAGGAGACTACAAGGGAGCAATAAAGGATTACAACAAAGCTATAGAGATCAATCCTACTTTGGCAGACGCATACGATAATAGAGGCATTGCAAAAGGTAACTTAGGAGACTACAAGGAAGCTATACAAGATTTTAATAAAGCTATAGAGCTTAATCCAAAATATGCGGAGGCATACATTAATAGAGGGGTTCCAAAAGGTAACTTAGGAGACTACAAGAAAGCTATACAAGATTTTAATAAAGCTATAGAGCTTAATCCAAAATATGCAGAGGCATACAATAATAGAGGGGTTGCAAAACGTGAGCTTGGAGACTATAGGGGAGCTATACAGGACTTCAACAAAGTTATAGAGCTTAAGCCAAAAGATGGAAATGCATACGCTCGTAGAGGCGCTAGCAAATTATCATTAGGTCAAATAGACAGCGGATGTTTGGATTTATCCAAGGCTGGAGAGTTAGGATATTTTGAGTCTTATGATTTGATAAAACAATATTGCAATTAGGAAAAATCCGATTAACACAACTTAATAAATCTAATACTTATATTATAGAGTCAGAGTTTTTTAGTTTAGTAACTGAGTAATATCATCACGCTTCCAAATTGTCATAGGGGGTAGAGTGGGTCATAGGGTCACTGACATTGGCTTATCTGGTTTTCCCCGAGAAGTGGGGTTGGAAATATTTGAAGGTTTTTAATTAAGATAGTTTAGACAATATTATCACCTGTTCCTTAGTAATTAAGATATTAGAAGGCTAAAGTTAAGGTTGAGGGAGTATCAATCGGTTGCTCTTCATTTATTTTTACAGAATTTCATAGTTCTGATTTCAATTTATAAAACGACATCCCTTGATGACAATTTTGGACAGATAGTCCTGGGATTGATGAGCCTTTACTGAATCATAAAGACTGCATGTTGTATCACCTTTTCTAGCTGTGTATCTTTGTTCTCCATATGTAAAATCTACATCTTCCTTATAGAGAAGAAAGTTGATTGCCTTTACATGAAAATCATGGCTTTCCCCCTTTCTATCTTTATATTGAATGATGTCGCCAACTGAAATAATAGTTGGAAGTGATCCAGGATCAGTATAATTTTTATAAGTACGACAAACCACAGTTATAAAATAGTTTTTGCACGGGAAAGCTGCCCAATTCGTTGTTGTTTCTATGGACTGTGCCCACTTCTCCTCTGCTGCTGATATTAATGGAAAAAATAAAATAATAACTATTATGATAGCAAAACATCTCATAGCATTACTTCTAATCTTTATAAAGTATAAAATGATTTTTGTTTGAAAAACACATTTTAATTCAACTTTTCATACTGATATTGTGTTCCAGAAGCATTCAAATTATTACATTACACTAAAATGACGCTGATTATAAATTAGGTTAAGAGGGGGTAGAGTGGGTTATGGGGTCGTTCATAATGGATTATCTGGTTTCCCCCGAGAAGTGGTTTTTTGGAAATATCTTTTAGATTATTGGTTTTTCCTGAATATTAGAGGATTATAGTTAATCTTAGATGTATTAGAAATTAACTGATTCCATTATATTTAATGTTATGAAAAAAATAGTACTTACACTAATTCTTTTATTCTCTT
>JALLOG010000214.1 GCA_027717645.1 Desulfobacterota bacterium AH_259_B03_O07 | reverse complement strand
GAGGCCAGGGAACCCGAGGAGTTGAGAAAACTTCTTTATGAATCCGGGAACACAGATGTTTTGTTAAGGTATATTAAAGAGGCGAAGCATGATTGCTTGGAAAATCCTGATGTTACTGTAAAAACAATAACAAATTGGATTCCTTCTTTGATTTTAAAAGAGTGAGACTTAATTGTATTGTTAATTCCACAGTATGGGTTAAGTAAAATGCAGTGATTGGGATATATCCCCTTTTTCCTTGAATTTATATGCACTTACGGGTATAACGGTGGAAAAATCAACAATGCCTGCAGGCAAAAAATAGTTTCTTTCCAAGGAGAAGGAGAGTTGTAGAGAGATTTTCAACTGGCAAGAGCTACAAATCTTGAGATGATAGGTTTATAAAAGATTTATACATAAAATCGGATTATTTAAGACCAATTTAATTCAAATCGAGCTTGTCTAGTATTTCGTAATAGGATTTTTTCGGACGATAACTCATGAGTTCCCAAAAAGATAAAGACAATAGGGCTAGAGAAACCTTACAAATCCTATTAGATTGTGAAGCAATTCTTGAAAATGACCACTTTGTTTATGTCTCGGGTCATCATGGAAGTGGTTGGATCAACAAGGACGCTATATTCCCGGACTCAAAACGTATCATGGGACTTTCAGAGCTTCTCGCAGATGCGATTAAAGATATTGAGTTTGATGTGATCTGTGGTCCGGCAATCGGAGGACTAATCGTATCCCAGTGGACTGCTTATAATCTGGGAGTTTTATCCGTGTTTGCTGAACATGACCCATCGTGGAAGGATGATCGGGACTCAAATCGGGGTGGAGGGCTTAGAGCACCTTTTATCCTAAGGCGAGGCTATGATAAATTGGTCTCAAATCGTAGAGTAATGATTGTTGATGATATTGTGAACATTGGCTTTTCAGTTTTATCTACTGTAAATGCTGTTTCTAGGGCTGGGGGAGAAGTGGTAGCTGTTGCATCCCTTATAACTCGTGGAAACATTGATATTACGAAATTGGATACGAAAGAATTTATTTACCTTCTCGAATATGATATTCCCATATGGCCTGCATCAGAATGCAAATTGTGTCGCGATGGAATTCCGATCAACACTGATTATGGTCACGGTCAGGAATTTTTACTCAAAAAATAGTTGTATTGCACTAAGTCAGATAAAGATAAATTTTTGAAATCTGAAATTAAGAAGTCTTTGAACCTCAGTTACCTGCTCCTTTCCAAATTACTAGGTGGGTCCGCCAATTTCATCCCGTTCCCTTCCAAATTTGTAGGACAAACGCTGGATGAGAGTGGTATCGGGAGGGATTTGGGAATTATTATTGTTGCTATTAAAAGCAAAGAAGGAGTAATGCAATTTAGTCCAACCTCAAAAACCATTATAAAGGAAGGCGACATTTTGATCGCAATGGGCGAAGTTTCCAAATTGGGTGTCCTAGAAGAGGCGGCAAGTGTTTCTTAAGTATTAAGAGGATTAAAAGCCGGATATTTATTTTCACTATTATGCCTTGAAATTTGGATTTCATTTAGATTGGCACACTGATTGCATGTGAATAGATATGGATTAATTTTAGATTGAGGAGGTCAATAACATGCTTGTAAGGGATCTTGCTACTAGCCAAGTAATTACATTACCACTATCAGTTCCTGTAACTGAAGCCGCTACTTTAATGAGGGATCAGAACATAGGCGCAATAGTCATAGTTGATGACGAAAGACGACCTATCGGTATATTGACAGATCGAGACATAGTATTATCTGTGGTAGCCGTTAATAAACACCCTGGAGAGTTCGTAGTAGAAGATATTATGACTAGAGAATTGGTCATGGTTGATGAAGAAACGGATATATTCCAGCTACTCAAAAAAATATCGGAAAAATCTATTAGAAGAATTCCTGTCACGAAAAAGGGAGAACTTGTGGGAATCGTCTCAGTGGATGACATAATAGTGGTGATTGCAACTGAGTTAAGTAATTTGGCCGTCGCATTAAGTAGTACCTCAAAGGTACTCTAAATATGTATATTGTCTCATAAAGATCTAGATGAAGTTAATAGATGAAAATGATCGGTCTAATCTAATTGAATTTTTAATTAAACCCTCCTCTTATCTTCACAGCCCAAGAAATGTAAAACATATTCAAACTCATATTTCAGATGTCTTCATAGCGCCACCCTATGTTTATAAAGTGAAAAAACCGGTTGATTTTGGTTTTTTGGATTTTACAACTCTTAAGAAGAGAAAGTATTTTTGCGAAAAGGAAGTTGAACTAAATAGTCGTCTCTGCGATATATATATTGGAGTTGAGGAAATCTCATTAGCTGATGGCGGTTATAGGTTCGGAAAAGGAGATAAGACTATAGAATACGCTGTAAAAATGAAAAGGCTACCTGAAAAGTACTTTCTCAAAAACCTTATCAAACATGGGGAAGTGAGTGTAAACGATCTCAGAAGAATTATAGAAAAACTCGTTGAATTCTATAAATCTCAGTTAAGAAGCGCGAGTATAGATGATTATGGAAGGCCTGAAAAGATCAAAATATTCATTTACAACAACATCTCTTTAGTAAGGAATTTTGTAGGAAAAGCGATTTCCCCCAATGCTCACAGGGCAATAACATTCTATAATGATAAGTTTTTTAAAAATAATACTCTTTTATTTCAGGAGAGAATTAAAAAGGGTTTTGTTAAAGACTGCCACGGCGATCTCCACCTTAATAACATAAATATTAGCCCTAAATACGTTTGCATTCATGATTGCATCGAATTCAATGACAGATTCAGATATATAGATATAGCTTCTGACATAGCGTTTCTGGCAATGGACCTGGACTTTAATGGCAGGAGTGATTTTGCAGATTTTGTTGTTTCTGAAATCTCGAAGAATATGCAAGATGACAACATATTTAAGATCATTGACTTTTACAAATGTTATAGGGCCTTTGTGAGGGGTAAAGTTGAGAGTTTAAGAAGCGAAGAACCGGAACTCCCAAAAAAGGAAAGAAAGGACTCTCTAAGGAGGGCAAAACACTACTTCACGCTTTCACTTAAATATGCACTTTTCGGCTCTCAGCCAAGTTTGATCGTTATTTTTGGACTTATGGGGACTGGAAAAAGTACACTTGCCAACCTACTTTCAATCGAATTAACGTGTGAGGTTATATCATCCGATCGAATAAGAAAAGAAATGCGGGGTCTTGCTCCAACAGAAAGAAAATATGAGGCGTTTGACGTGGGTATTTATTCGAAAAATATTACTGAAAGGGTCTATAAAGAGATTACAAGACAAGGTATTCAAGCTGTCCAATCGGGTAAAGCTGTGATTCTTGACGCCAGCTTCTCAAAAACGAAGTA
>JALLOG010000213.1 GCA_027717645.1 Desulfobacterota bacterium AH_259_B03_O07 | reverse complement strand
CAGCCCTATCCTGAGCTTTGTCGAAGGGTTGTTACCCGTTTCATGCTGAGTTTATCGAAGTATGTATCAAGACCAAGTAAAATAATTTAGAATTTACAAATTCTGTATGAAGGTTTGATGATTTACAGCAGCTCGCTGCGGGACTGTTGATTCAAAAAATTTCGAATATTTAATTATTTTGTGGTCGCACTCTCCTGCCTCAATCCGAATACATACCTTGTATCTTGAATATCTTTAACATAGTGAAATGGTCTAAAATCACTTCCTAAAAATCCAGCGGCGCGCATGAAAAGAATACTGCCAGGTGGAAAATCTATTTCCTTCGAATCTTTTCTAGACCTGTCAGAGCAAATAAAAAATCTCCCACTTCCACTGATATTAAAATTACAAATTATATTCTTATATCTAAATCCATCTCTATGAGGAGTAATACCGATAGATCCTTTCTCATATTTCTGAAGAGACATCGAATTAAAAATGAGCTTTGTATCAAACGGATATGATTTTAAATTAGAAAGACAATCGTCTAGTAAGGCTTGAAAACAATTTTTAAGTTTAATGAATTTGCTTCCTTTCGGAAAATCTTCAAATGACGACATCTGTTGTCTAACAATTTTATCCCCACTTCCCACAATCTCTTCTTCAGCTTTATAACTATAAGTTTCAGCTTCCTCCAATAACCTTAAACGAAAACCCTCATTCAAAATCTTAAAAGAAGTCGCACCTATGAGATTAAGCTCTTCGAATAGGTTATTAATGTTAAATTCATCGAGTACTAAATTCTCATTCATAAACTAATATGGAAAATATCGTTTTGGTTTTTGAACAAAATTTTGATAATCACTCAACAAGAAATCCTTCGGATTTCCAGTCTTCAGTGATCTGATCAATACCTTCCTTGAAAGTAGGGAAGTGAGGAGACCATCCAAGCTCTTGTTTGATTCGTTTATTCGAAGTGAACGTTGAGTTAGTAAAAAAATCCACTGCATATTTGCCCATTATTAAACGTACAAGCCATACAGGGAAATAACGAGGTCTTGGAGCTCCGAGTTTTTCTGCAAAGTATATAAGGAACTCACGCACTGTAACAGGTTGATCATCAATAACATGCCATATTCCTTCTTTACTTGATTCAAAGGTAGTGACAAAAGCACTCGCAGCGTCGTCAACATGTAGTATTGACCAAATGGCGTCTCCACTTCCAATCATGGGCATCATTCTTTTAGTAAGACCTTCTCCAAATTGCCGTGTATTAGCAGCATCTGAACAATAAAACCAACCACAACGTAATATGGAAGTGTTAAAACCAAACCTATCAGCTGCATCTTGTGCTATGTTTTCAGCATCGAGGGCGGATTGAACAACTGGGTCTGGATTCGTAGGTGAATCCTCATTGAAAAAAGAATCATCTGACGGCCTTGCAACCCAGACAACACTTTGTAATATGAATTGTCTTGCCCCTATTTCACCAGCACAAGTTGTTAGTGCTTTCGTTCCTTCGCGGCGTATTCTATCATTCATCTCCCAGTCTCGTTGGGAGGTTCTTACTTTTACTGGAATTGAAGTCGCAGCGTGAATAACAACATCACAACCTTCTCCAGCTTTGGCAAGTGCATCAGAATCAAATAATTCAGTCGATCTGCTTTCTCCACCAATAGACTTTACAATTTGCTCTCCCCTTTCACTCCTTACGAGTCCTACGACTGACTGCCCTCTAGAAATTAGTAGCTTAATTATTCTGCGACCGAGAACTCCGGTGGCGCCTGCAATGAATACTTTCATCTCGAGGAGATTTTATAGTAATTTTCTCTTCTACAATTTAACGGATATTCTAGAATATAGCTAAGACAACATAACGTCCTCTACATCAATTGAAACGAATAATGGCAAATTCTTAGCTTTACCATCAGCCCTTCTTGGGAATACCCTACGTTTAGTAGGAATCACAATCCCTGAGCAATTCTTGTAATCACTACAATAATGAGCTGCTTTTGCCCAATTGCCTACAACTTCAGCTGTATAGTCCAGGCGATTTAAGAGTCCCTGAGAATTAAAATAAAAAATTTGCTCCTGACTATGAGTTGGTATTGTTTCTGGAAAAACAACTCTGAGGCGTCTACAAATTTCACCCGATTCATCCCAGGGCTCAATTTCAAAAATCTCAAATTCTGGTGATAATAAGAGAAAAGGAGTGCATAAATAGTTCCACGATGCATATCCTATAAAATATAAAGCATCTAAGTAATCCCACCATAAATTATGCCGAAAACTTCTGAAAAAGGATTTAGGATTAGATCTTTCATTAATTATTTCGTCATCTTCAGTTTCAATGTAAACCTTGTCTTTGTCGAAAATACCTTTATAGCCCCTTGAAGGAAAGGGGGAGATTATTGTCTTGGGATTACTAGTAGAAACCTTAATTTCGATCCTTTTCAAAGCAGAGGAAACAAACTTCGATAGCGGGAGTAACCCCCCTACCCTAATTCTAGCTGTTATTTCATTAATTGATTTCCATTTCGTTTTACCACCATGGGCTTTTATGACTTTGTCGAGAAGCTTTTGAGAGCTTTCCATTTAACAGAGTTTAACAAAGAATGGTTTTAATTACATGTCACGCCGTTATATTTTCTGACTGTAAATTGATTTGTGCGGGACAGGAATGTCCCGCCTATCGGTGTTTGGGGTTAAAATTAATACATAACAACGATAGGCGGGGTTTTCGAACCCCGCACAAATGTATTTTAGCCTTTCTTAGGTAATTTTATCGTATACCTATATGTCCACCAAATAAAAAACAGTTGCAAGGGAATTCGAAACAGTAAATACTTAGGACCATAAATGTGCCCACCAAAATCAACATGATTAAATGCCCCATAAATATTAGCAGGCAAAAATCCGACAAACATCAGAATTAAGCAAATTCCGGTAAATCTTTGAATCTTTGATATCAATATTCCGATCGCACCTAATAATTCGAGCACACCTGTGATGTAAATAATTTCTATCTTGTAAGAAATATAATCGGGTAACATCATCGACATTTCCTGGGTTTTATAAAAATGAGCGGTACCCGTGAAAAAGAGGAGAACGGTCAGTGATATATTACCTCTTAATACCTTTTTAACCCTAAATAAGGCTAAAAAGATATATGTTCCTAAAAGAATTACTAAAGTAATCATTATTGAATTAGTTTAATATGATTGACCTTAAAAAGCATTTACTAATACAAAAACGATTATGATATAATCATGCTGTACTTGATGATTCTTAACCAATTCTAATTAATACTTCTATTAGCGTCATTGCTGTATATGTCACTTATTTCGAGGACAAAATTTAGCAATATTTATTCAAACTAAATTAAACTTTTATTT
>JALLOG010000212.1 GCA_027717645.1 Desulfobacterota bacterium AH_259_B03_O07 | reverse complement strand
GAATCAAAGGATATGAAGATTCGGCATCAGTTAATAAAAGCTAAATATTTTTAGCTGTAGGAATTGATTTATTAAATCCTAATTTTTTGACAGCCCTTGATCTTTGTTTCCCGTTTCATGCTGAGTTTATCGAAGTATGTATCAAGACAAAGTAAAATCTTTTAGGATTTACAAATTTTTTTCCTAATAACGTAACATCTAAAATTGCGAGGAGCAAAGCGACTAAGCAAACTCTATTAGATTCCTCACTAGGTTCGGAATGACACTTTATGTCAGATTGCCTCACCGAGTTTATACTGAACGGAGTGAATGTATTCGCAATGACCGGACAGAGGTAACCCTGTAGCAAGCTACAGGGAATTCGCTAGTTAAAGTAGATCTTAACAAATCATTCACGATTGTCCCCCCATGAGTTCATATATTTCACTATCCGAAAGTCCAAAATAGTGTCCGATTTCATGTATGAGTACCTCATTAACCTTGTCCTCTATCTCCCCTTCATTCCTACATATTTTCTCGATATCTTTTTGGTAAATGACAATTTCATCAGGTAGTCCCGCTCCCTGCCAAACGCTTCTTTTCGGAAGTGGTACTCCTCTATAAAGTCCGAGTAGTAGGCTATCTCGCCTAATTTTTAATTTTTCTAAATCATCTGCTGTAGGATAGTCTTCAACCTTTATTACGATGTTTTCCATCTTACTCCTATATTCTTCAGGTATCGCGTCGAAAGCATTTTCTACTAATTCCTCAAACTTTTTACGGTTCACAATACACCTCACAATTTCTTAATAAACAACCTTGCATCAGGCTGCAGGATATCCAAATCTATAAAGACAGCTTAAATGGTCATTGCGATAAGCACTTTGGCAAGGTTAGCACAGGCTCTGCTATGAAGCAATCCCTCCTTTTCAGCCATTTTGGGGGGGCTTTTCCCCGAAGGAATCCCCTCGGCTCGCGGCAGATCGCTTGATCTCACGCGCGATGACAGATATGGGAGATTGCTTCACTAAGTCCACTCTGAGTACTTCGATTTCACTCAGTAAAGGCCCGTAGAATTGTTCGCTATGACAAGATACAAGCTACGACGCAGCAAAAAGTCATTCGCTGTTGAAAACCTTCAACAATTCAAAGGGTATAATAAAGTAAAAATAATAAAGTATCATTTTTTCCTAATTGAATATTTATTTATTTCATTGTAACGAAAGCATTTAACAACATGATCATTTACCAGTCCCGCTGCTTGCATGAACGCATAACAGATTGTGGAACCCACAAACTTGAAACCTTTTTTTTTAAGGTCTTTACTCATCAAATCTGATCCCTCGGTCTTGGCAGGTATTTCCTTTAGAGACTTCCATCTGTTGTTAATTGTCTTATGACTAACGAACTTCCAAATGTACTCATCGAAGCTTCCAAATTCCTTTTGAACCTTCATAAAAGATTTCGCATTTGTAATTGTTGCCTCAATTTTTAAGCGATTTCTGATTATTCCAGAATCCTGAAGAAGGTGATAAACCTTAGATTTGTTGTATTTAGAAATCTTCGAAGGATCAAAGCCTGAGAAGGCACGCATGAAATTTTCGCGTTTCTTTAAGATAATCGACCAACTCAGTCCTGCCTGAAAAGCATCCAGTATAAGAAATTCGAAGAGGCGCTGGTCATCGTGTAGAGGCACCCCCCATTCATTGTCATGATACTCTACTAACACTGGATCATACCAAGTCCATTCACATCTACTGTTCATTCGGGCTCTAATGTATCTTTAATACTCATCAGGTCATTGTCCATGGATCAAGTAATTTATTCAATTCATACTCTGGAAGTACCTTCTTTTCCAGGCAAACTTGTCTAACAGTTTTTCCAGTATCGAATGCCTCTTTTGCTATCTTTGCTGCATTATCATAGCCAATTGTAGGAGCAAGGCTGGTCACCATGGCTAGGCTTTTTTCTATCATTTCCTCGCATCGTTTCTTATCGGCCTTTATTCCCACAATACACTTGTCAGCGAATACTCTTGAGACATTTGTCAATAATTTTATAGATTCCAAAAGGTTATGACTCTTGACCGGCATCATTACATTTAATTCAAAGTTACCTAATTGACCACCGATAGTAATTGTTAAATCATTTCCAATGACTTGTGCCGCTACCTGACAAACAGCCTCAGGGATAACTGGGTTTACCTTCCCTGGCATTATTGAAGAACCAGGCTGTACCGTAGGAATGTGGATTTCTCCGATTCCGCACCTTGGTCCACTACCGAGCCACCTTATATCGTTGGCTATCTTCATCAGGCTCACAGCTATGATTTTGAGTACGCCACTCACCTCCACTATTGCATCTTTTGATCCTTGAGCCTCAAAATGATTCTCCGCTTCCACAAATTTTATACCAGTCATCTTGCTTAGTTTTTTTACAACGACCTTGGCAAACTTGGGATGAGTATTAATTCCAGTTCCAACGGCAGTACCGCCGATAGCAAGCTCCGAAAGGTTTACTCGTGCACCCTGTAATCTTCGTATGCCGTGTTCTACCATGCTCGCATAGCCACCAAACTCCTGTCCCAGTCTAATGGGTGTCGCATCCTGTAGGTGAGTCCTTCCTATTTTTAAGATCTTATCAAATTCCCTTGCTTTTTTGGAAAGTGACTTCTGAAGGTGTTTTAAAGCGGGTATAAGATCCTTGTCAACGGCTTCGAGCGCGGACACATGCATTGCAGTTGGATATACGTCATTACTCGACTGACCCATATTTACATGATCATTTGGATGTATCCTTTCTTTATCTCTCTTTTTATCACCTAAAATTTTATTGGCATGGTAGGCTATCACTTCATTAACATTCATGTTAGTCGAAGTCCCAGAACCAGTCTGAAACACATCGAGAACAAAGTGATCATCCAACTCTCCATCGATTACTTCTTTGGCTGCTTTGACAATAGCTCTGCCAAGTTTTTTTGTTAAAAGACCCAATTCCATGTTTGCCTCCGCTGCCGCAAGCTTTATCAGTCCCAGTGCACGTATGAAATGCCTAGGCTTACGAATCCCGCTAATGGGGAAATTCTCAATGGCCCTTGCAGTTTGAGCGCCATAATATGCATCAACAGGTACCTTCATTTCACCCATTGTATCGGATTCCATTCTATGAGTCTTCTTTGCCATTATTTATTGCCTCCTTTACCATGCGTTCATCGACAAGAAATTAATAATCGGGAATAAAAATCTATCAAAGACTTAGTACAAGTCAAATTTGAAAGATGATTTCTCGGTTCCTTCTAAATCACGCTAAGATAAATAGCTCGATAATAGTTCCGTATGAGCAGCTTCCAGCTGCGATTTTGTTTTTGCCACGTTCGTTTTACCCTTCGACTTTGCTAATCCGTCATCCTCGAATGTTCCCCGATTAAAACTTCGAGGACAGGCTTAATCGGG
>JALLOG010000211.1 GCA_027717645.1 Desulfobacterota bacterium AH_259_B03_O07 | reverse complement strand
ATAAATCTTTATAGATCTTGTCCCCGAAATATCTAACATCTACAGCAATGACTGCTAAATCTTTCTGTTCTTAAGAAGAGACCCTGCAGCCTGCTGCAGGGAGCTTCATTTTATGAGAAATTTTAAGAATATAAAATGTTTAAAAAGGTATCTAATTGATTCAACTTTTCAATGAACCAATTAACATTTTAAATTGTCCTTGAATTAATATTCTTATAGGTTAGAATGAAATAAATCGATCACGATTGAATAAAGGAGGAAGAGAATGAAGAGGTTTATTGCCCCTAACTTGTTGCTTTTAATCGTATTTTGCTTTGCCTCGATCAATGCCCATGCCGAGGATCAACCTATTGGCGTGAATGAGTTTAGGCAGCTATATGATCAGTTGCTTGCAGGTAAATCGCTAGTCACAGAGACGAAGGAAAATGGAGTTATTGTCCGGAAAACCAGGGTCTTTGGAAGGGCAATTGACGTCGGTGCCGGAGAATTTGAAGTACCCGTCAATACAGTCATATTAAAGACCGAAGACGGAGAAATCTTACAAAAAATCACAATAGATCTTTTGGATCGTGTTAACAATTTAGGAGGAAATGCAATAATATCTGAAGAAGTAAGAAGAACGTCTGTTGAAACGACGGGAGAAGAACCCAGAACCACCAGAGAGATCGAATTTAATGGAGTCTTTCGTGTTGCTAAAAACGATAAGGGTGGTTTTGATGTTCACAATTTTGGCTTGACTCCATCTGTTTTGGTTGAGGGTGATAAAATGGGGCTGGCTGGTAATACGGTTTCTTATTCCTGTTTTCCAGAAAAGGGGGTTACTAAATGTATATTGACCTTGCGTGACTACAAGCTAGGTGATTACAAACCGCTTGTTGGATATACGCTTATCGAACCTGCTGGGGGAGACGTGGTGGAAATTGCAGTTGAGTCTACACAATGATACATAAAACTTTATTGGGGATTTTGATATTATGGGAAATCATCAAAGTATAAAGAAATCCATCAAATCAGGAGGGAAATATCTATGAAAAGAGTCTTTTTAGTATGTTCGATAGTGATTTTGGCTTCTTGTGCTTCTTACAGTCCGGTGGTTGACCCTCAGTCCGTGAGAAACGACGACGCGTATTATAGAGACCGTGCCGAGTGCCGTGCGCTTGCAGACGCAAACACGAGCACAGCTAAATCTGTAGCAAAGGACACGGTAATTGGAGGAGCAGTCGGTACCGGAACCGGAGCCCTCATTGGTGCGATAGCTGGTTCTGCTACTAAAGGTCTTGCTTATGGTGCAGTTATAGGTGGATTAGCTGGCGCGACTAAGGGAGTATATGAAAGTAATAAAAATTATGAAACGATTTATAGAAATTGTATGAGAGGCAGGGGTTACAACGTCTTGAATTAGTAATCTATTAAAATTCATAGTCTAACTAAATAGTCTTAAGCTGGTTAAATTCTTTTTCTTTTGTTTGATTGCCTTGTTGTTCTCATTTATATCGATTCGCTAGGCCTAAATTTTGGAAACGCCCCTTCACTTCTTGCCTCCCAATCAAAATTCATGTCAAGCGGAAGCACTATATTCTTACCAAATTTCAATCAGATTAATGAAGATATGAATGGTGTTCCACCCGTTTTAACAAGGTATTCCGAAGAGATCAAGCAAGTTAATAGCCTCTCGTTACTGATACCTGAATTATACGTAAATGGTGATATTGCAAAATTGGTCAGGGATACTGAGGTTGAAATAAAAGCAACTCTTGTGCTGGTTGATGTATTTTCAAATATACACAATTCTCAGCTTGTTAATTACAAAACGAGTATTGATGAATTAAATCAGATTCGTGTTACGAAGAATATCCGCCCTATCAAGCAAATTTTAGTTAGAGAAAACATTAACAGATATGATATCAGAAAGGGCATACTGGATAATTATAAGACAAGTCTCAATGATGTAAATGAATCTTACAATAAAGTTTTAGAAAGGTCTAAATTGATAAAACCCCACTATGACGATCCAATATTTCAGGGGGATATGAATTATTTTTTATTTCAGATAAATACTATGATAGAAAAATCTAAAGAATTAAGCGGTTGAAATAGAAAATATCTGCTACTATCGCGTTTATCACCAAGGCGAACCCCAAGGATCAGTCTGCTTTAAAGGAATTGTCGAGCGCTTCTGCGGTGGCTCCTTAATTTCAAAGATCAAAATATTGGCCTCATTATTGCCTATATTTTCCGTATAGTGCGTCACCGGCTCAAGCCAATAAATATCACCCGGTTTGGCTTCTAAATCCCTGCTGCTCCCATCCTGGGCGGTCACCTTTAACTTAACGGGGGTTAAAACATACGCAACACGTTGTGGATGGGAATGCAATGCATCTCTCTGTCCAGGCTTGCTTCTATATTCGATAACTCGCACTCGGTCGTTTTCTATTAATATTTTATATATTTCAGGTGACACCTTTAATGGATCTTGGGCCATTGAAGTATTCGGGTAAAGCATAAAGGACAGGGTGATTGATAGAGCAATTAAAAAAACTAAATTTTTCATTATTGATCCTCCTATTAGTATATTGTGGATTCCCAGTTAAGTTGGTTGGATAATTATAATAAATTGGGTTCTATAATGTGTCCATACCCTATTTTTGATCTCCTATTATTAATCAAATCGCGATATCCTTCATTTCCCTGTTTCTTCGGAATCCTCTATAGCTTCATCCCTAATTTGTGGTGGGACAGATGTTAATTCATTAGTTACGTGCAAAACACCATTTTCGTCAAACCATTTATATATTTTCCCGGAACCTTCACTCGGGCTTAAATTAGAATCAATTTCACCAGTGAACTGATTACCAATTGTTTCATCAGGTGTTGCATTAGCTGGTGGAGCGACAAGTAGTTCTTCATCAGATTGTATGACGTCATTCGTTTGTCTGTTCCGTCTAGGGGGATTAACCTCCAGATTGCTGGGTCTCCTGCTTCTTGTTCCAAGAGTACTTCCGGCTTCAGAACCCATCCCTCCGGAATTTTCTCCCAGTGAAGACATCCCGAAAGGATTCAAGTTTTCTTGGGGCCAGTAGTAATACCATGGTGGTTCTGAATCTTCTTGGATAACCACTGGTTCTTGAGATCCGCTTGAAGGTGGCTGTGCTGCTGGGGGGTTGCCACCAGTGTTACCCTCTGTTGTTTGTGATAAAGCACTTCCAGACATAAAAAAACAAATTGTGGTTATAGCAGTAATTAAGGATAGTAATCTTAACATTTCGTCGTACCCCCGTTGATTAATAATATATCAAAAATTCTCAAAATAAAAACGATTATGAGTAATCCAAGCTGTAAACGGGCATTCAAAAAATTGCCAAAATCAATTCCTAAAGCGTTAAAAAAAGATTTAACCGAATCAAAGGATATGAAGATTCGGCATCAGTTAATAAAA
>JALLOG010000210.1 GCA_027717645.1 Desulfobacterota bacterium AH_259_B03_O07 | reverse complement strand
AAACATATGAATATCGTGCATAAGCTTCTCGAGGGCACCCTCGAACTTCCAGCCGTGGTCTGTTGGGTAGTAATAATGTGGCGAGATGAAGACAAGAATGCCGTTCTTCTTGGCTGATTTGAATAGTGTTTCGATATTTTTTACCGTGTTGTTCTCGGTAACACTTTTGCCGACAACTCCCCATGTAGCTCCATCCGGACTCAAAAAATCGTTCTGGGGGTCGGTGATAACCAAAGCGGTCTGCTCCTTATCAATTTCCATACCAGGATTTGGTAACGCCATACTAATTCCCTCCTTTCTTTTGAAATATCTCTATAAAAGGATTTACCTCCAGAGCTAAGTATCACACTTTATCTCTATAATGTTTGTGTAGACCAATACCGCCCTTAGCATCCACATAAGTCGAAAACTTACCATTCCTCAGTTTTCATCTGATTGCAGATACGTAACTACCGTAGAAGGAAAAATAGTTAAACTAGCAACATCAACAAGCAGCTACTTCATCAAATATTTATCTTCTATTTCTTCTCCATCATCGGTTTTGCCGCCCGAAGCACAGGATAGTATTGTGTGAATACCCAGTCGTCAGCAGCAAGGGCCTGATGGCACGCTGTGTTACAGGATGCCGCTGGTTGCATCTTAGCTGATTCAGGATAGGGAGGTGGTTTATGACTAAATGTAAAATAAGCCCAATTGCCAGGCTCGTCTTTAAACCGCTTGGAATCTTTAACCGCCGCTTCAAGTCCAATAAAATCGCCTTCAAAAAATCCCTTTCCGCTTGAAGCTTGAGTCGCACCAACACTTACCAACTCTTTGAAGAGAACAGTGCCGTCCTGGAATTGTCCGGTTTTGCTGTAGTGTTTGAAGCTTTCAGGATTGATATAGACGTTATGAAACTCCGGAAATGCCGCTTCAGGAGGATTCATTGAGTTAGGGGTAACCGGCGTGCCCACATATATCCACTCCCTCCATTTAAAATCCTTCGGTTGGATAAGCTCACCCTTCTCATTAAACTTAAGGTGTTCTTTTGCCCAAGATGTTGAATTAAGACTACTAAAGGCAAAAACAATCACCAGAATTCCCACAAAAAGTAAGCATACGGTCCTGCTAATACAAGATAATTTACTCATATTACACCTCCTTGAATTAATTAAAGTCTTCTTTTATCCCATTTTAGGTAGAACCCTTTGGGGAATATAAACTTATTACTGCAGTAGATACTAAACACCCCATCGGAACACCTTAGTTATCCTAAACTTTAGGAACCCTAAATTCCTTTTGTATCAAAAATGGAAACGATTGTCAAGTAGTTTTTATTATTTCGCTATATGGGGTCCTCTACCGGCTCCTGCCCCCAAAGCCCCAAGGATCAAAGGATCAAATATTCAAATAACCAAATGACCAATCACTTGCATGGACGCACAGCGCGGGCGTGGAGGGAGTCGAGCTTCTTACTGCTGTGGAGCACGAGGCCATCGAAGAAATTCACGGTCCAAGCGTTGTTGGTATTGATGGCGCTTGGAGTAGCAGACCAGTAGTAGGTTGTGGCAGTTTCTCCAAAAACACTACTCGCTGGACGAAACGTACCATAATCCACTATGCTCTGTAATTCCTTTACATCCGGTATACACCAGTCCCTATGTCCCGCGAATCCGCACGGACCGCCTACTGCGGCACAGTCGCCATCGTCGTTACAAGTCACTGTTGGGTCCGCGTCACATGCGTCGTTTAATTGCTTTAAAAACACTTCAAACAAAGTCCCGTCTGGGTCAGTACCATCAGCATCATCCTCAGTCCAAGTATAGGTGTTATCCACATCATGGATGCTATCGTCGTCGGTTTTGATCTCCCACATGGAATTCGTGACTTTATCCGTAAATGTTCCGTCTCCATTGTCCTTGTAATGCGAAGCCGGGCCGTGCCTCGGTACGCCAAACGCATCGGGAATATAATATCCGTCACCTGGAAAATGACACGCCTCCATACTCATCAGGCCTAAACAAAGCGGTACCAAAAGCATTAGAAAAAGCTTCGTCATGCTGTTTTTTCTCCTTTAAAGTGAATTGGTCATAAAGTATATAACAATAGATGATAACAAATAAACCCATTGTATGCATAAGCCTTTTCTTTTCAATTTAATTCGCAAATACTCAATATTTCTCCTTTCCCCGTTTTCTTATTTCATAAAGCTTTAGATCTTCTTCAGAAAACCTCTCTTCTTTCCAAGGATCTCCATTTATGTGGTAGCCACGGACTTCCCAAAACCCGGGGCTATTTTCTGACATAAATTCAATACCATTTACGTACTTAGCGCTCTTCCAGGCATAAAGTTGAGGTATAATAAGCCTCAGAGGGTACCCGTGCTCAGGCTCAAGAGGTTTCCCATTTAGATTGTACGCAAGAAGGGAGTCCTCCATAAGGAAATATTCAAGTGGAACATTTGTAGTGTAGCCCTCCATGCAATGAATCATTAAAAATTGCGCTTCGGAATCAGGTTTTACAATTTCATAAATAGTTTTTGTACTAACCCCTTCCCAGAGCATATTGTCCTTGGACCACCGTGTAACACAGTGAAAATCCGCAAGAACCTCAACCTTGGGTAGCGCTAAAAACTCATCCCAGCTGACTGATGTTTCTTCATTTACTTCACCAAATATCTTAAAACGCCATGCTTCCCTGTTAAACTTAGGCCGAGGGGCTACATCATAAACAGGGAACTTCTTTGTTATTACCTGCCTCGGAGGTAACCTGTCTTCCCGGGTGACAGTGGTGCTTACAACTCTTTTCATGCTTCCGATCTTTTGAATCATTTAAAACAACTATTTTAAATTAAGAAATTCCTAATCTACTTTTTATCGTACAACCTTAATACAGCCGCAACTTCGTATGTATGCTTATGGCAAAGGTAAATGTTCACTTGCTTTAAGGTGCCTGGTTGGGGAGGATTTGTTTTCTCGATAGATTTGAAAAGAACCTCATATCCTCCAGAGTTCAATGTTATTTCACTACCACAGTTTGGATAACCACAGGATAATTTTTTGTCTCTTGTCATCGAATCCAACTTCTAGTTTATATTTAATATTTTTAAATTAATAATATCACAACGGAATCCAAACTATAAGAAAATTTCTATTAGACACCCAATTAACTAGTATATAGAACAATTAAAGGGTAGAGTAGAGAGCAGGCTGCAGAGAGCTGGGAGGACCTTGGTGCCTTAGTGGAGTGGGCCGGCAAGTGCAAGGTTGTGGCCGCGCACAACGGTAAGGCTATTCAAGGGCTCTGGTAGCTCTAACGAGGGCCGGTTTCAGTGTCAACACCCCTCGTTTATATGTCCGCGGACAACAGATAATCATACTATTTA
>JALLOG010000020.1 GCA_027717645.1 Desulfobacterota bacterium AH_259_B03_O07 | reverse complement strand
GTCGTGTTGGGGGGGGGTCGTGTCTCAACATTCAACTTCTAAAAATCTTGTACGCAGGATTTGCACGAACCGTTTTTTGGTTCAAATTCTATAATCTTGCCTAAACGATCGAACTCAAAATGACAGCATTCTAAAAGCATATTCTTTAACTCCTTCCTTGCTCTCTGTACCCTAGATTTACCTCCGGACGCCGATAATACACGCCTATTCGCGAGTTCTTTCTGCGAAAGGGATTCATACTCTGTCATTAATATCGCTTCTTTATACTTTTCAGGCAAATCGTCGACCATTGGTCTTATGCAGGAAGCAATTTCAATCTCAGCCGACTCAAAGCCATTTTTATCTGAGAAATCTTCAATTTGCTGTGGAGACTCCATTTCAAGCCTTGGGTTTTTTCCATGATTTCGATAATAATCGACAATGGCATTTCTTGTAATCTGATAAATCCAAGACCTTAACTTATTTTCACTCTCAAGACTTTCAATCTTGTTATGAATCTTCAAAAAGACATCTTGCAAAATGTCTTCTGCATCGTGTTTGCTCTTAACACGTTTTAGAATAAACACTTGTAGTTTATTGCTAAATTCTTCCCAAATTTGGTTCGTGTTTACAGCCATTCCTTTAACCTTAACTTTTTAGATTCTTAGCAGATGGGTTAATTAAAAATTGAAGCAATCTGATGGGCTTATTTTCTCTTCAAAACTTTATTAACTGCAATAATGATATCCCGAGACTTAACACCGAACTTGGTCATGAGTTCATCCGGCTCTCCCGACTCCCCAAACCTATCCATTATTGCCACAAATTCAATAGGCACCGGATGATCTTTCGAAACAACCTCTGCAACCGCACTTCCCAACCCGCCATGGACTTGATGCTCTTCTGCAGTAACTATAGCACCAGTCTCTTTTGCGGCATTGATTATAATTCCTTCATCAATTGGCTTTATTGTATGACAATTAATCACCCTTACATCAATACCTTCCTTTGAGAGACTTCCAGCAGCAATTAATGATTCATAAACAAGTGAGCCACAGGCAATCACGGTTACATCCTTTCCATGTTTAAAAATTTCTGCACGTCCTACTTCAAAAGGAGTTTTCTCAGTGGTCACAACCGGAACCTTTTCTCTCCCAAAACGCATGTAAACGGGACCATTGGTCTCTGAAATTGCAATCGTAGCTTTCTTGGCTTCCCAGTAATCACAAGGCACTATAACCATCATATTTGGCAAGCACCTTGTTATAGCTATATCTTCAAGGGCCTGGTGAGTGGCTCCATCAGGGCCTACCGAAATCCCAGCATGAGCACCCATGATTTTAACATTCGCCATACTATAGCAGATGCTTACTCTGATCTGATCCCAGTTTCTCCCTGGGCTGAAAGTAGCATAGGATGCGATATAAGGTATCTTCCCTGAAAATGCCATGCCAGCTGCTATGCCCGCCATGTTTTGTTCAGCGATACCCATTTCTACGAATCTTTCTGGGAAAGCTTTTTTGAAGGCAAGGGATCTTGTAGATTCTGTTAGATCACAGCACAGCACGACTATATTTTTATTTTTTTCACCTGCCTCAACAACCCCGTCGCCATAACCGTTCCTTTGGGGCACCTGATCCGGATCGTCAAATAAGTTATCCGCCAAATTAAGATCTGGATTCAACATTTTAATGATGCTCGCAAGTTATCTTGCCACCCAATGACTTTATTTGTTCTAGTTCAGCAAGCGCCTTCTCAGCCTCTTCTTTATTTGGAGGCTTGCCATGCCATTCGGGTTTAAATTCCATGAAGTCAACCCCTTTACCAGGAATCGTATGAGCAATCACCATTGTTGGCTTCTCATATACTGCTTTAGCCTCATCGAAAGCATCTACAATACTCCTTATGTTGTGTCCATCCACCTCTAAGATGTGCCAGCCAAAAGATCTATATTTTTCGTTCAAGGGTTCCATTGGCATAATGTCCTCCGTGAACCCATCTATTTGAATATTATTTCTATCTACCACAACTGCGAGATTATTAAGCTTATTCTTTCCTGCAAACATGAGAGCCTCCCAGACCTGTCCCTCGTCCTGCTCTCCGTCACCGAGCATACAATAAACCCTTCGACGTTTTCCATCTATTTTATCTGCCAGTGTCATTCCAATTGCTATGGATATACCGTGACCTAGTGGACCTCCTGATGCCTCAAGACCAGGAAGAATACCTCTATGAGGATGTCCCTGAAGCCTCGAACCAAATTTCCTGAGAGTCATCATCTCTTCTCTTGGATAATATCCAGCATGAGCCAATGTAGCGTAAAGTACTGGGCAAATATGTGCGTTACTCAATACAAACCTATCCCTATCTTCCCAGTCAGGATTCTTCGGATCATGCTTCATGACGTGAAAATATAGAGCCGTGAATATGTCGGCCGTTCCTAATGACCCGGCAGAGTGCCCGGAACCCGCCTCGAGTAACATTTTTATGATGTCTTCTCTTATCTGGTTTGCTTTGTCTTCTAAAAATGCGAGTTGTTCGTCTGATATTTGCGAAACAATCACCCCGTGTTTTTCTAAATGATTTTAAAAAGAAGTTACCTAATATAATCTATAATATAATCTAAATCCAGAGAAACCTTATAAAAGCCGGATGAGTTTTAAATCAATTTGTAGGGGCGTTCAATTGAACGCCCCTACTTCGAAAAAAGCCAAATTCTAGAAACCGATTTCACCCTAATACAAATCTGCTGTAGCAACACAATGCCTTAGAAGAAATTTTCTTGTTTTCTGAATTGCGATTAGTCACTGTTAATAAAGAGTGCTCCAAGCCTTTCTGCCAGGCATTCTCCACCCTGCTTCAATACAACGTCGTGATTCCAACGACAATAAGGGTCGTGCGATCGGTGCAAACAAGTTCATTCAGGATCTAGCAATTCCCCCGTTCCAATTATAACGTACGGATGTAAAATCTTCTTTCCCCTATAAGGAATCTCCTTTGGTAATGAAACATTTACAGATAGCAGTTTCATAGATAATTTCTGAATTAATTTACTGATGGTTTACTTTATCATATGACACGTTTCAATGTGTGTGCAATAGATTACGTATCATACCCAAAACCGCCAAAAACAAGAAAATCCCAAAAATCTTTCTATCAGAATGCCTGCATGGATATATGAGAGATCATATTTCCTCAAAAATTCGCCTATAAATTAGGAATTACCCAAGCCGACCATCCTTTTTATTAGTGGTTGTTGGACAAAATCAAATGTTAGAATGACTGGAAGGAAATAATTTCGTATGAATGTCTTTGTCTTACCTGTACTTGTGGCAAATTCGGTCATCTTCTTGACCATTCGAATCGTTGAGGCACCAACTTTATGTCTCTCTCTTGAGTAAGATTCAAGTCCTCCATTAACAATTTTTCTAGCCAGTATAGTAGCATCCTCAATACCCATATTCATTCCACGTGCTCCAAGGGGAGAGTGAATGTGAGCAGCATCCCCCGCCAAAAATACTCGACCTATATTGTACGACTCAGCCTGGCGATGACTAACAGTGAAATCTGATTGCCATATAACATTGTGAACCTGAGAACCTTTGGGTAGTCGTTCAAGAACATTAGGCTTGTTACTTGCAACACGAAAGTGTTTCTCTTTAAACCTAATCGTAAATAATATCCCTTCTGGGTGAAATTGAACATTTGCTCCCTCATTATCCAAAGGACAATCCATGTACACATCTGCCAGGCTCCAGTCACCCTGCATCACGTCACCAGGAAACGCTATCCCTAACTTATTACGGAGAACGCTACGGGCTCCGTCAGCACCTATTAAGTGTGTGGCATTAAATTCCATTTCATTGCCACTATCTGAGAGAAAACAACGGACGCTCTCTCCACTCTGTTCAAAATTAATAAGCTCAACATTTCGTTCAACCTCAATACCAAATTCGTTGAGTTTTTTTTCTACAGTTCGTTCGGTCTCTGATTGGGGTAGTCCGAGCATGAAATTGTACCGATGCCGAACCTTTGAAAACTCGATCTGGAAAATCAGATGCTCTTCGTTAAGGAAATTAATCCTAGGAATTTTAAGTCCCCTTTTTAGCAACATTTCAGTTACGCTGGAAGGTTCCATTAGCTCCAACGTACGAGCATTAATTCCAATTGCCTTCGACTGTGTCGAAGGTGCTACTTTCTTTTCAATTATACGGACGGGATGTTTTAAACGAGCAAGTTCAAGAGCAGCGGCCAATCCGACTGGTCCCGCACCAACTACGAGCACACACCTATTTTTCGAACTGTTCAATACCTACTCCAATAAAAATAAAATGACTTTAAAAAATGATATTAGCACGAATTCCAAATTGCCGCACTTACCTCAATTGACACTCATAGAAAATCGAAAGTAAGTTTCAATTCTAAAATCTGATTAAAGGGGGGGAGTTATGAAAATTGATCTATATACCAATATAATTTAGACATTTATTGTAGAGGCGCTGTGGGGAATTCTATTAAAATCCCTATTAATCCCACACGCCTTTGCTCAAAACGACAAGATCGTTGACGTCAATATAAAGAAGATTGGAGATAAGCTTGTGAGTAAAAAACAACTAATTGTAAATATCAATGCTGTCGGTGGTTTTAATGTTGGGACGCCAAAACTACCAGTATAGACAAACGAAAAATATTAAGCTTTATTAACTTGCTACATCTTTATAAGCAATCACTTTCTTGGGCGTGATTCTTACGAGCACCTCTCCGGGTACTGCGTTTCTTTTACCGTAGATCTCTGCCAAATCTTGACCCATATATCTCCCGCCTATACGGGTTGCCCAGTACAGAAGCTCCTTGGGATCCTCTGAAAACGTAACCCTTCCTTCAATTTGAACAAATGAATATGGAGGAGTCTGATCGTCAACTGTTAAACATATTCTTGGATCACGTTTCATATTCTTTGCTTTAACGGATTCCCCACCAGTCGAAAAAACTAAATCATCACCATCTATATCGTACCAAATTGGTACAACATGTGGAGTCCCATCTTCTCTCACCTTAGCAATCTTTCCTGTTTTGGTACCCTCCAACATAAATTCTTTGTATTCATCTTTTGTCATCTTTCCCATATTGAATTCTCCTCGCTACAAAATGATCATTAGATTTTATATATAGTTGATAATAATGACATACAATTTAGAAGAGTTTAAAAATAAATAAAATTCAGAAAATTTTATTTATCGCCTCATTCAGCAAAGAAAAAAGGGTTAATTGATTTGACACATTCTGATATGTGTATATAATATGTATTAATTATACATACTAGAGGTGTATCAAGATGGTAAGGATTAATATCACTATCGATGAAGAATTATATGAGGAGCTTTCCTATATAAATAACAAAAGTGAGTTCATAAGAATTGCCGTAAGGGATAAGCTCAAAGCTATAAGGGAGGATAACCTTAAAAGATCACTTAGAGAAGGTTATAAAAAGGAAGGCAAGGACTTGAAGGAGTGGGAGACAACCATTACTGATGGATGGGATTAGTAGAGGAAGCGTGTGGTTGGTCTCGCTTGAACCTATTGTAGGAAGAGAAATTGGCAAAACGAGACCTGCTTTAGTTATCTCAAACAATATAAACAACGAATATGCAGAAACGATTACGCTAATTCCAATAACTTCAAGTCCTTCAAAGCTCTATCCATTCGAAGTATTCCTATCAAAAGGAAGTGCTAATTTGACCAAGGATTCAAAAGTAAAATGCAATCAGATCAGAACCGTCGATAAAAAAAGGCTTATTAAGAAACTGGGCACCGTTTCGGCAGAAAAGGTAATGGATGTGGAAAAGGCACTGCTTATTCACCTAGGTATTGAAATTTTATAAATGAAACTCCCTGCAGCAACCTGCAGGGTATCTTCAAATTTGGAGAAAGTCCGTGCAGTCATTGCTGTAGATGTTAGATATTTCGAGGATAATATTTAAGATTTAAACTTTTTACTGTAAACGGGCATTCAAAAAATTGCCAAAATCAATTCCGAAAGCGTTAAAAAAAGATTTAGGGTTGGGGCTGAATTAAATATTTTTAGCTGTAGGAATTGATTTAATAAATCCTAATTTTTTGACAGCCCTTGATTTTTGTTTCTTTGTATCAAGACAAAGAAAAGAAAATATTAAAAATATGGATACCCGATTTAAAGCTTGTCCCCGATGTTTTAATCGGGGAACTGGGTACGATAGATTAAAAAATTCCTGGAAACTTTAACATCGATCTTTGGCTTTTGTCTCTGAATTACGTGACATTTACAGCGATGACAAAATGGGAGATTGCTTCACGGAGTCTATACTGAGCCCTGAGTTGTACCGAAGGGTCGAAGTGTTCGCAGCGACAGAACATAGGAAAATCCGTAGCTACAGGGAATTCGCTAGTTAAATCTGCACGTATTTCTTTAAATCAAACCTACTCTTCTTTTAGTCTCAACCCTTTTGGAACAATGAAATTTTCTGATAAATCGAATAAGCCTTGCACCAAAAGAGCAAGAACGGCAGCAGGGATTGCCCCTTGAAGTATTAAGCTAATATTGTCAAGACGAATTCCTGTGAGTATTGGTTGGCCATAGCCTCCGGCCCCGATAAGTGCCCCTAACGTAGCAGTCCCTACATTAATCACAGCAGACGTTTTGATTCCAGCAAGAATTGATCTTGATGCAATTGGCAATTCGATGAGTCTAAGTTTTGCAAATGCTGATAAGCCCAAAGCCTCCGCAGACTCTCTTATATGTGAAGGAATGTCATGTAACCCTGTATATGTGTTTCTCACTATCGGTAGCAAGCTATATAAAAACAGTGCCACTATTGCCGGAGTGGCACCAATTCCTAAAAGCGGTATCATAAAGACAAGTAATGCTAGTGAGGGTATCGTTTGAATTATTCCAACAACTCCCAGAATCGCCTTACCCATTTTCTCACTTTTATACGCCCATATTCCAAGAGGTATGGAGATTATTATTGCGGCTGAAAGCGATACAACAACCAAGAAAAGATGCTGAAGAGTATTGCGTCCCAACCTGTTTAAAAATGTATCTTTCTTTGGCTGTGTAGTAATTGATAGTTTTTTCCTCACAAAATCGGAAGCCACTTCACTCTCTGGTTCCCCATCGATTTTGACCAAGGCATTCATTTTAATCATGTCATTTTCAGAAATTTGCCCCTGTAAATTTAAAATCTCATTAAGGGCCTCTGGTTCAATTTCTTTAAGATTTGAACGATAAAGTAGTACTGCATTATAGTTTGAAAAGTGATTTAAGTCGTCTTCCAACGCCCTTAGATTATAGTAGTCAATCTCTGCATCAGTTGAATACAAATCTATTACTTCTATACCCCCACCTTCCAAACCACGGTAGGCAAGATCATGATCGATTCCCCTCACGTTCTTCTGAGGCAATTTATACCTCTTTTGTAGCGAAGGCCAACCATCTCCTCGATTCATAAACTCACTAGTCAGACCAAACTTTAGATCTGGATACTTAAGCAAGTCGGAGATTTTTTTAATTTTGAGTCTTTCAGCAACTTCCTCCTTCATGCCAATTGCATAAGTGTTATTAAACCCAAGCGGATCGCTCATTATAATTCCCTTAGCAGCCAAAACGCTTTTTAATTCTTTATCAACCTTTATCTTTTCATTGGCTAATATCTCTTCGACAATAGTTCCAGTGTATTCTGGATATATATCGATATCTCCTCTTAAAAGTGAATTCCAAAGAACCCTTGTTCCCCCGAGCTCTTTTAGATACCTGACATCAGCACCTCCACTCCTAGCAAGTTGAGAAACCATTTCTCCTAAAATTACAGATTCGGTGAACTTCTTTGAGCCGACTTTAACCCCGTTTTCAGAATTGGCAATCGTGATCAAACTAGGATGTAAAATCATAAATATGAGCGTAATTAACAACACTTTGAGGTTGAAATATCTCATTGGTATCATACCAAAATCCACCAGCAAGCCAGCCCTGGGTTTAGTCGAAGCGAGTGGTGGACTCGATTTTTTAGTTTTATACCCTCATTTCGGGGTAGGTCACGAGTCTTGCTCGTGACTGCTTTGTACAAAATTTGCATTAGTCTCATATGGACAAACATTTACGTAACATCGAGAAAAAATGTAGCGGAATCTCTCAGGATTCCAGGAGAAATATGGAAAAAGTGAGATTGCCACGCCAACTACGTTGGCTCCCAATGACAGATTGGAAAAATCATCGCGAGGGAGCTTGTCTAGGACCATGGCCTGATGCCAGGGCAGGCTTGCTTCAGGATCGACAACTAAGTAATCCATTTCCATCATTTTGTAAGATTTCCTCAAATAGTTTATAAACATCATCGCTAGTTCATCGCGGCTGGAAGCCGCTCCTACATGAATCTTGCATCCTGCATCTTTTTAAATTATTGACTCCAAACGGGTTCTTTGCGCATTTATAAAACTTGTAACAAACGGGTCGGAAGGATTGTTCACTAAATCCGTTATGTTTCCGAGCTGTACTATCTGTCCATCCTTAAGCAATACAATTTTATCTCCAAAAAATCCTGCTTCTCCAATGTCATGAGTTACCATTATTACTGTCTTTCCTAATCTCTGAAATATCTCCCTTAGATCATTTTGAAGTTCAAAACGAACTAGGGGATCAAGTGCACCAAGTGGTTCGTCAAGCAATAAAATGTCTGGGTTTAACATAAGAGCTCGCATTAAGCTAACACGTTGTCTCTGTCCACCCGAGATTTGTACCGGATAGCGATCCAGAGCATCCACTGGAAATTTCGTTAATTTACAAAGTTCAACCATCCGATCCTCTATTTCTGTTCTTCCATTACCCAAGCATTTCGCCATCAATAAGACATTTTCCTTCGCTGTAAGATGAGGGAAAAGACCCCCTTCCTGGATTACATAGCCCATCTTATGTCTCAAAAAATTTAAATTATCTTCATCAAGAACTTCACCTTCTACATAAACAACTCCCCCATCAGGCTTAATTAGTCCGATGATCAAGCGAAGAATGGTTGATTTACCACATCCGCTTGGCCCGATAATCACTGTGGTACTTTGAGGAAGGAACTCTAATGTAGTTTGGTATAGTGCCGTTGTAGAACCAAACTCTTTTGAAACCTTTTCTAGCTTTATCATAAACTAAATTTTTTCAGAAGGACTTTTGAAGGCCATACCTGTTAGTCATTTCTATCCTATTAGAGCAAATATCTATTTTCTTCTTATAGAATGACTGATCATTTTTTAATTCAGAATACTTCAAAGCCTTTTTGTAATTATGAAGCGCATCCTTGTATTGATTTAACTCTAAATATAAATTCCCCAATGTAGAGTAAAGCAAATGATTCTTTGCAAGTTCTTTCTTTTTAGCTATACCTTTGATTGTTTTGATACCAGGCCTTGCACCGAATACCTTTGAGTAAGCAATCGCCCTATCTAGTTCGATATCCGGTTTACTGTTAAACATTAAATAATTGTCATATAGTGAAAGAATTTTTCTCCAATCTGTATCTCTGTAGTTTTTTGAAATTCCATGGCATGCAGATACTCCAGCTCGTAAGTGATATTCACTAACCTGATTACTACTCGCTGACTTATGAAGAAAAGATAGTCCCTTATTTATCATATTTCTGTTCCACAGTGAGCGATCCTGCTCCTGCAAAAGAAGCACATCCCCATTTTCATCAAATTTAGCAGGTAACCTGGAAGCTTCCAAAAGCATTAAGGAGAGCAAGGCATTGGTTTCTGGTTTATCTGTCAAAGGATCTTCTACTAATAATGTTGCCAACCTGATCGCCTCGATACAGAAATCAGATCCAATTTCGACATTTTCATGTGGAGTATTATATCCCTTGTTAAATATCAGATATAAACTTTGAAGAACCGAATTTAGATTTTTTGATAATTTAGATCCCTTAGGCAAATCATATGCGATCTTTAGCTCCCTCATCTTTTCTCTCCCCTTTTTTAATCTCTTTACGGTAGCTGATTCATTAATTGAAAGTCCTTTTGCGATATCCTGAATATTAAATCCACCTAGCAGCTTAAGGATGAGTGTAACTTGTGAATCCCGTTCAATAGTGGGGTGGCAGCTAACGAACATCATTCTTAGCTGATTTTCTCTAATTAATTCATCACTCAGGTTGGTAAGTAGCTTAAAGTCCTCCGAGCTTATCTGATTCATTTTTAAACTTTTATCGTATAACCTGTTTTCTCGCCTGAGGATCTCAGTGCCCTTAATCCTTGCAATATTCCAAATCAAATCCTTTGTATTTTGAGGCATTCCTCGAGACTGAAAGATTGACCTCGCTTTTATAGTTGATTCCTCTATAACTTTCTCAGCTAAGTGAAGGTGCTGGATACCAAAAAGCCTGGTAAAAGTGGATATCATTTTCCCAAACTCATTACGTACAATTTTATCTAGCTGATTTAAATCAGCTTGTTTTCTTTGAAAGGCCATTGGTTATCTTTACGTTACATCGTAGGAGCGCCATCTCTGGCGCGAACTGGTCGAGGCTAGCCTGTCCTGAGTCTCATCGAAGGGAAGCCCCTCCTATCTATAGCTTATATAAAATTAAACTTTGATGAAAACAAATTTAAAATGATATGATAAGCCTGATGCACTTTTCATGCTGTACCATTCATCAAAAGTTTTACTCAGATATTGGATCCTGCACCTTGCTTATTTTGTTTCGTGATTAAATGTGATAATTTGTGGCTAAATTAGTCTAATTTGTGGCTTCATAGATCATCAGCGAGCAGTCATGTATTGAACACTGAATTTATTTTCTTCATCAGTCCAGACCTTCTCAACCTTAAAACCATCTTCTAACAGTTCCTCAAACTCATTTGCAGAATATTTATATGAATATTCTGTTAAAATAGTCTCGTCTTTCTTAAATTCAATTCCTGTTCCATTTAGGCTTACTTGTTGCTCCTTTAAACTTACAAGATGCATTTCTATTCTACCCTCGCCCATATTATAAAACGCATGATGTCTCCACTGACTCAAATCAAAATCGGTTTTGAGCTCACCATTAAGTCTTTTAAGCATATTTAAGTTGAATGCCGCCGTGACACCCTCTTTATCATTATATGCGGCTTCCAGTGTCTTTGTGTCCTTCTTTAAATCGACTCCTATCAAGAATCCGCTACCATTGCCTGAATTTTCTGCGATCCGATTTATAAATCTACTAGCATTCGTAGGAGTGAAGTTGCCAATAGTCGATCCTGGATAATAAATGACCTTTTTCGAAAAATGAATAGAAATATCGGGTAAAACGAATGGCTGAGTGTAATCGGCATAAACTGGAAGGACTTTAATGTTCGGATAATCTCTTGCAATCGAATTCGCAGAACTTAGTAAATGCTCCAATGAGATATCAACCGGCACGTAACCGACTGGATCGTCAAGGTGATCAAGCAACATTCGCACTTTTGTGCTACTCCCACTGCCAAGTTCAATTAATAGACATTTTTCACCAAGCATTGAGGATATTTCATCAATATACCTATTCATAATCCACATCTCAGTTTGGGTGAGATAATATTCTTTGAGATCACAGATCTGATCAAATAGCTCTGAACCCTTTTGATCATAAAAGAGTTTACTTGGGAGTTTCTTCTGAGATTGATTTAGGCCTTCCAGCACCTCAGCCATAAGATCTTCATCTTCTGCCTCATATTTGTGAATTCCAAGCAAGTTATTATGCATCGTTCGGCTGAGGCTCATGAACATCTTTAGCGAGTCGGATTCCCATAAACTGCCATCTAGCATCGGGTGGAAAGAAGTTCCTATATGTCTTACGGATATGAGACTTAGATGTGGCACATGATCCGCCCCTAAGTACCATTTGGTTACACATAAATTTACCGTTGTATTCCCCTAAAGCTCCCTCAAGCGTATTGAAACCTGGATATGGAGTATAAGGACTACTGGTCCACTCCCAAACATCTCCAAAGATCTGTTCAGGTTTACCATTGTTAATACTTTTAGATAACGCCGTAGGGTGGTAGTTTCCTTTGTCTACAAAATTTCCTTCTATGGAAAGCTCAGAAGCAGCAATTTCCCATTCTGCTTCCCTTGGAAGCCTTGCACCAGCCCAACGAGAATATGCATCAGCCTCGTAGTAACTTACATGACAAACGGGTTCGTCTAATGCGATCTCACGCGTCCCCGTAAGCGTAAAATAACGCCAATCACCGTCATTCTTTTCCCAGTATAGCGGTGCTTTCCAATTATTCGATTCTACAGCATGCCAAGCGTCGGAAAGCCAAATTTCACTCCCTTGGTAACCTCCGTCCTCTATGAATTCGAGATATTCGCGATTCGTTACCAATCTTGAGTAAAGCTCAAAAGAATTTACATATTCTTTGTGTTGAGGTGTCTCATTATCAAATGAAAAACCTTCCTCATCATAACCTATCGAATATAGACCCTGTGGGTAATATATCCAATTCATATCACCTAATCTTGGTTGTGAACTTTTATTTATGATTTGTAAATATGCAGGGCGAAGAGGATTTTCATAAAATACATGTTTAATATCGGTTAGAATTAGCTCCTGATGCTGCTGTTCGTGATGTAGGCCAACTTCGATCACAGAAGCAAAATTATTTATTTGCTCCTCATCAGCGACTTCAAGAAATTCCAACATAATCTGATCGACATGGCGTCTATAATCATAAACCTCTTCTACCGTTGGTCTTGATATAAGCCCCCTCTTCGGACGACAATGTCTTTCTCCAACCTGAACATAGTAAGAATTAAAGAGATAATTGAACTGAGGATCAGGGGATCTGTATTTTGGGTTTGCTTTACTTAAAATGAATGTTTCAAAGAACCAGCTCGTATGAGCAAGATGCCATTTTGTTGGACTGACATCAGGCATTGATTGAACAACATAATCCTCGATCGCCAATGGTCTTGAAAGTTCTTCTGAAAAACTACGAACAGCTTGGTAACTTTTAGACAGGCTGTTGTTAATTGATTCGTTTTGCTCTTTGACCTCTCTCTTAGTTCTTTCACTCATTTTTCATCCCCTTTTGGTAAAATGCTTTTTCCATTCAAATGGTTTAATCGTTCAATTAAACCAAATGCCCTTACGACAAAGTATTCGAATTTGCCGAAAAGAGCATTTTTCTTGATGGTCTAAATTATAGAACAATCGGAAAAGTATTTCAAAATTATAGTTATATTTTAACTTGAGAATCCCCTGCAGCTTGCTACAGTGAGCTTCATCTGACTTTATAGGGAAATGCATTGTTCTCCCCAATACTAATAATTAAATTATTAAATTATTAGGTGACTTTCAGGGGTTGCTTTTAAATAATTTAGTAAAAAACTCAAATTTTTTAGCCAAATATGACACTAAGCTGCACCTTCCGAGCTTGTTCCGGTTTATTGAGCCTTTGGGAATAGTTTTACCATGAAGAGTTTCGATATATAATTATTCATTGAAATGACCGAAAAAGTCAAAGAAACTATTAAAACGGTTATCACCATTCTTTCAGTTGCAGGGTTTCTACTTTCGGTCTATCTCACACATCTATACTACACAAACGCTAACACCAGTTATTGTCTAAGTGGTGCAGGTTGCGACTCAGTTAGAGAAAGTTTTTATTCTTCGGTCCTGGGTGTCCCGGTATCAGTGGTAGGAATTTTAGGATACTTTATGATTTTCATACTTACGGTCGCTACTATTTCAAAACGAACGAAATGGCTTGTACTTTACCTAATTTCTCTTGCCGGTTTCGTCTTCTCCATTTACCTCACTTACATAGAATTGTTTGTTATAAAAGCAGTTTGTTCTTATTGTGTAATATCGGCAATTATTATGACTTGTATTTTTATCATTGTATTGATAAAAAAACCACTTACCAACATCGCGCTTTCTAAAACAATACCCGTAAGCCTATTAATTGTTCTATTTGTTTTATTTGGTTCTATTTTCTTTCAATCTAAGAATGAATTGGGTGCAGCAACTGATGGCAATTTGCAAACTGCGCTTGCGAAACACCTAACTAAAACCGGTGCGACAATGTATGGGTCTTTCAAATGCCCTCACTGCTTGGCGCAAAAACATTTTTTTGGGGAGGCGTTTAAATTTGTGACTTATATTGAATGTCATCCAAAGCCTAAAGATTCCAATTCTTCTCTTTGCATGTCCAAAGGGATAAGCACCTATCCTACATGGGAAATAAATGGCAAGTTTTATCCTGGTGCGAAACCCCTTCAAGATCTGGCCATACTTTCTGGATATAACAAAATCGAATAGTCTTTGTGAATATAAGAAGAAAAGGTATTTAGCTAATCATCCCTTCCGATATCCCTGACCTTAGCTTGAACTTCCTTATTCCCTATGTTTTCAAAATGTAAATCCATCATCACTTTATCACCTTTCTTAAGAGGTTTTTTCAAACCATCAAGCATAATGTGAATGCCGCCTGGTTTTAATCGTATACTTTTACCCGATGGAATGGTCAGGTAATCGAGCATTTCCATTTTTGCTACTCCATGATTATCAAGGGAAGTTGAATTAATCAGAGAGCGATTTGAAAATAGGAGTCGTAACTGTTAGCAACTTTACATCACTCTCTCCCTTATTCTCAATGACCATGTAATCTGCAGTCATAGATCTTGTGGGCGGAAACCCCCCTTATCCAAGCCTCTTTAATTACTATGTTGGGTACTGCAAATGCACAAGGCGCTAAATTAATTATCAATGAAGCAATAAATAACAGTTTCGAAATACCAATTCTCATTTGAAGCCGACTTTATGATTAAAAGATCTTTTTTATATCTTCGGCAATTGACTTTGAATCCAACTTGTCTTGCGAATACCTCAATAGTAATCTTCCATCATTATCGATGAGAAAAACTGAAGACGTATGACTCATAAGATAATCGTTACTGGAATCCAGATCTTCTTTGAAATAGTATGCATTATACGATTTAGCAATCTCATTTATCACCTCCGGCTTTCCAGTAAGACCGATAAAACTATCGTGAAAATAAGAAATGTACTCCTTTAACCTGCTAATGGTATCCCTTTCTGGATCGACGGTTATAAATAGCACCTGGACCAGCTCTTGCAGGTCACCAAGTTCATTCATAACATTTTTGAGCGTCGATAAAGTTGTTGGACAAATATCAGGACAGTTTGTGTATCCAAACGATATAAGAATTATTTTTCCCCTAAATTGAGAAAGATTTATCTCCGATTGATTGTGACCAATAAGGGTAAATTCGGGGGCTTCTTTCTCAAAAATCGTGCCATGAAATCTGTTTTGCCTTTCTAGTTCAAAATATTTAAATAGAAAAAATCCCCAAAGGATTATGATCAAGAATAATAAGGATATTGTAATTACGAAGGTTTTCTTCATTACTGCTGTCAATGGTTAGTTTACTCAAGCTATAAATATAACATATTAAAAATAGGGTCATGACTAGAATATCACAAGAAAAGTGATATAACTAGCTGTGATGACAGTAAAAAACAGGTATAAAAAACATGCAAAGATTTCTGAGGCAAAATTCAAGAAAATTTTGAAGTTATTTTGTGTAGATTTAACTGCTGTTCAGATAGCAGAAATAATTGGTTTAAATAGAAATACTGTAAACAAATATCTGAAATTAATAAGGCAACAGATTGCAGCAATATGCGAAAGTGAATCCCCGTTTAGTGGAGAAGTTGAAGTAGATGAATCGTTTTTTGGAGAAAAGAGAGTTAAGGGGAAAAGGGGCAGGGGAGCATCTGGAAAGACGATAGTTTTTGGCATATTTAAGCGCAATGGGTCAGTATATACAGAGATAGTACCAGATTGCTCAAAGCCTACTCTACAGGGTATTATCAGAGGAAAAGTAGGTTTAGATACGGTGATACATTCGGATAGTTGGAGGGGATATAACGGTTTAGTAGATCTTGGTTATAAAAAGCATTTAAGAGTAGATCATGGTAATGATGAGTTTGTATCAAAGGGATCACACATTAATGGTATTGAGGGGTTTTGGGGTTATGCGAAGATGAGACTTGCAAGGTTTAGAGGAATGAATAAATCAACCTTCTATTTACACATGAAAGAGTGTGAGTTTAGATATAATTATAGAAACAAAAATATATACAAAATTTTACTAGAATATTTCAAAATATATTAATTATTCTAGTCATGACCCAAAAAATAATATAATGTCTACTAATATCAGTAAAATAATTCAATTGAGATTTTTCAATCAGGGTATTGTAAAGATATTAGAAAATATGTTATATTAAAATTCGAAATTTTACAGAGACAATAATAACCCAAAAAAAAATCTCAAAATAGATCAATAACTTACCAGATCGTAAAGGAGGATGGTAATGATACGGGACAGTATTGCAATTTACTTATTCAAATCAACTAGTAAGCCTACAAAGTCTTTTAGGATTAAATTATCCTACGTCAAAGTAGCACTGATTACCTTGTTTGGATTGGCATTAATTTCATTACTATCCATTATATTTACCTATAAATTCTACAATAAAGCAGAAACGAGCGCTAACCAGAAACGAGAATTAATCCACCAACTGAACGATCAAAGTGACGAATTAAACGAAATCACCAAGGATGAGTTGATTTTAAAATCTAGACTTATAGAAATAGAAGAGAAGCTTTTGGAAATGGAAGAACTGCTAGATAGGAAGGGAATTAATAAAAAACTTGCTGCAGGCGGTGAGTACATCCCTGCCGAGAGCCTAGATTTATCATACTTTGATAACATGGAAAGGGGTATAGATGAACTGTTTAATGCTATGAAAGGCTTTCCCTTGGGTAAACCAATAAGAACCCATATAGAATCAGGTTTTGGTTACAGGAAGGACCCAGTTCATTCCAAACCCGCATTTCATCCGGGTATCGATTTCGATGCAAAATATGGGCAAACTGTCGCTGCAACTGCCGATGGCATAGTTGTAAAGGCAGGATCGTATCTCAGTTATGGTAGAACCGTCATAATTAATCATCAAAACGGGTATCAAACCCTATATGGCCACTTATCGAAAGTGACTGTAAAAAAGGGTCAAAAAGTAACTACTGGAGACAAGATAGGCAAGGCCGGTTCAACTGGTAGATCCACCGGAACACATTTGCACTATGAGATAATAAAGGGCGGTAAGAAATTAAATCCCTCCAAATTCTTAACACTAAAATAAATTTTAAATTTCTAAACGAATATATTTAAAAAAATAAGTGGGAACGCCCCTGACTCGAGAAACATTCCCACCCTAAAGGAGGATAGAGGATGAATTGCATTAAGTTAACGATTTAAGATTAATTCTAAATATAAAGTAATCTACTTAACTTGTCAAGGGGTAATTATTAATTTTCTTTTTCAAAATGCACGGAGTCTAAAAGATTTAAATGGGCATGTATTTCCAGCTTGAAAGTTAAACAACCCATGATATACTCTCCTGAAAATTAAGCGCTAACCTTAAAACAGCTCCTAACCTTCTGCAAACATTAATTTTGGCGGCGTAGCTCAGGGGTAGAGCAGGGCTCTCATAAATCCTAAAGATGGCATTATAGCCTCTATTTTCACTGGTTTTACCATCGTTAAACAGGTCGTAGGTTAGAATAAAATTAGAACGTTTACTTAGCATCTTTCCTCTCACTTTTTAATATATTTTCTACTATCCACAATCTAACAAGAGTTGTAACTGGAATGTAAAGCTTATCCGCTTCAGACTTCAATTTATCATAGAGTTCTAGTTCAAGTTGAAGCACCACAGTATGTTTTTTCTTCCTTCCAGTGTCCATGAAGTATATTATACAACAAACTTAAGCAATATGCAAGTATTCTTATAATATCCTATATATAATTATATCATATATTACTAATTTTTTAGTACGATTATTAAGACACCTTCCATTTTCCAAATTATCAAAAGTCAAGGGTTAATCTAGAAAAGGTTCACGAAAACATCAATCGTTTATTGCTTGTTCCTAGGAGAGGTGACCATCAGTCACTTTCCATCAACTTGTGTTAATTTGAGGTAAGAAGCGTATGGTTGAGTAAACCCTTGATTCTATTGGGGCATTGCAGATTCTTATGAGAATTGGATAAGTGTTAATATGAGTGAGTTTGTGTTAAAATGAGAGCAAAACTGTAGCAATAACTGTAGCAACGAAAGAAGGGCTGGGCGCCTTGCGAGAGATTCCCCAGTCTAAAGGACTTTCGATATGAAAAAGGATAAACCCCACCGGAAGAAAATCAACCCTAAGCAAGGTAAGAGCAAGAAGGGAGCGGGCACTTTAGGCTGCATGCCTGGCTTAGAGCTGATTTATTCGATGCCTACTACAAAGTATAAAGTGAGATTTGACGCAGACGATCCGCGGAAAGCTAGTAAGGTTTTCTTATATACGGTGGAAGAAGAAAAACTTGATAATCCTAAAATTATCCCGGGAGTGCGTAAGAAACCGTATTATTTTTCACTTGTTTATTATTCACATGGATCAGTGAACAGCGTTATAAGGGAAAGCTATATTTGCTCTTTGTTAACCGAAGGAATAGTAGATTTGGGACATAAGATCATCGAATTCCTAAAGACCAGGAATGAGGATTTTGTAGTGGATATAATCAAGAAGTATCCCGAGGTTATTTTTGATGACGGCGTTATTACTTCCGTTGCGGTATATTTGACCAGCCCTGCGACCCCTAAAGTTACTGATCTTAGAGAGCTCTATTTTGGCGGCTCTTTCCTAAGCCCGATAGTAGAACAAATAAAAGCCTGGAGAATGCTAACAGACTTAGGAAACCCTGAGGAAAAGAAGGGTGCCAGGGACTATTTGAAGAAAGCAGGCTTAACGTGCTTCATACAAAAATCCCCTGGTAGAAAGAAGTCTTTAAAACCATCTAGGAGCTACGAATATCGAAACCCCTTCTTTACAACCCCCTGGTATCGAGACGAGAGTGAAATAGAAATGGCATTTAGAATTGGGAGGGAATACAAAAAGGTTAATCGGTATTTAGCTCAGGTTGGAATGCGTGGCAACCTCCTCAAGGATTTGCGAAACAATTTAGAAAGAAAGAAAAAGGATCTTCAACCCCTCGATCCCAAGATACATGAGCACAAGATCAGCGCACTCAAATTAAGCATTGTCAAGTGTGAGAAATCTATTCGGGAGGAAGTCAAGAGAAGAATGAGAACCTTAGCGAAGGCTGTGAATAAGTTCAGCGTAGAACTCATAGATAAAGAACAAAAAGAACTAGTACAGCAAGCTAATTCCAATATTGCAAAAAAATTCCTGAGCAGAAAATATAATGTGAGCGTTGGGACGATTGAAAACATCTTAACGTTTAATTCAAAATTATCTTCTAAGACTGTTCTAGTGTCACCCGAGCTCTACAAAAGGCTCCACCCAAAATAGACTGCAATTCCCGTTAGTTGCGTCCCTTCCTAAAAATTCCACCCACCATTTTTAGGAACAGCCTCACGCCTCTAATTCTTTATAATTTATACCCAAATACCTTTGGAGGTTTAACGCCATGCAAACCCTTCTTACCTTACGCCAAGTTTCAGAACGTTACCCCGCCTTAACCGAGAACGCCCTTAGGTGGCTGATACGTTCCAGGCGGATCCCTATGGTTCGATTCTCGACGGGAAGAATTTATTTCGACACGGACGAGCTTCAACGATGGATTGATAAACACAAGATTCCCCCCGTTGGCAACGGAAGGGAGGCGGCCAATGACCCGTGAAAAAAGCTCCCAAAGATGGCGAATTCTTTGGGAGCTTGGAGAAGGAAAGTGTACAAATCAAAAGTTGCAAAAATTCTAACACAACCCCCAAAGAATTTCAAATCTTCAGAAAATCTAAAGATAAAACACAGGCAACTTTGCCCATGTTATCCAAAGAAAACGAAAAGAAATAAAAACGGAGGTAAAACATAATGAAAATTAGAAGAAATAGTTTTAGACGAGAATTACCGTCGGAGGACACCATCTTAGCTAGGTGCATTTCAATTATTGATTTGGGCATGCAAAAAAAGCCCCAATTTAAAAACAAAATCCAACATGATATTGCTATTTCTTTTGAACTGGACGAAAAGATGAGTAACGGCTTGCCATTTGTCCAGACGCGCTTTTATTCTTTGAGCCTAGGGGACAAGGCCCATCTACGGCGAGATATTGAGAGCTGGCTAGGTAGAAAATTAACAGGTGAAGAATTGGACAAAGACGGGTTCGAAATGAAAAGTTTGCTGCTCCAATGGGCGATGGTGAGCATCGTTCATGTTGAAAGTGGTGGTGAAACATATTCAAACATTGTTGGTATTACTCGCCCCGACAAACAAACGAGAGCAAGGTTGGAATCTCATAAAGAATTACCAGTAAACGAGACAATCTTCTTCGATTTGGAAAATTCCGATGATCAAGTTTTCGAACTAATTCCCGAATGGTTGCAGAAAAAAATTGAAGCACGGGAGATTGAAGAAGACAACGAGGCCGAAGAATACAACGAGGAAGAACAGGCCGAACAGGAAGCAGAGCAGCAATCAATTTTCAGAGATGGTGAGGAAGAACTACCCGTTGGTGAAGCCATTCGAAAAATGAAGGAATTAAATGAGTAAAGCGATATACCTCTTTGATTGAGGATTAGTAAAATGCAAAATCAAACTGCAAGCGATTCTATATTTTCTCAAAAGATACCAGGACTTTTAAAAAGGCATGATGATAAGCACATAAAAGGTTCTGGTATTTCAACCGATGTCGCGAAGGAGCGGGGTTATAAGAGTGTACTTGGCAGAAAGGAACTGGAAGAAAAGGGATTTAGCAAACAGCAAAGGGTTACGCCCACACTATTGATCCCAATTCACAGTGTTGATGGTGGCCAGCCTTTTTGTATTCACCGGCCGGATAGTCCTCGAAAAAATAGTAAAGGAAAAGAAATTAAGTATGAAAATCCTACCGGGGTTAGTCTCAGATTTGATGTTCCTCCCAGGTGTCGACCTCATTTAAAAAATATTAGTAAAAGACTCTTCACTACAGAAGGAGTAAAAAAAGCCGATGCCTTGGCTTCCAAAGGTGAGGTAGCAATTGATCTCCTGGGAGTCTGGGGGTTCAAAAGTAAGAATGAATTTAAGGCTGCGGTTATAAGTGCAGATTTCGATTACATTGCTTGGCAAGGGCGTGATGTTTACATCGTTTTCGATAATGACGTAATGGAAAAATCTCAAGTCAAACAAGCGCTTGAGGTTTTAACAGAGCACTTGAGGCGTAAGGAGGCAAATATTTATCACATTTTAATCCCTTTCAATAACGGTAAAAAGGTGGGCGTGGATGATTTTCTGCTTGACCATAGTATCGAAGAATTGCTATCCCATTCTATCAAACAGGAACTATCCAAGGTTCAGAGTGGTCCTACTTATGGGATTGATGATCATGGATACCTGTACCGTGAAAAATTCGTTAACGGTGCTAATATACCGGTGAGGCTCTCGAACTTTGATGCAAGAATAGTTAAGGAAATTATCGAAGATAATGGAGTTGAAACTATTTACAAATACCAAGTTGCTGGGAGGAAAAAGGCGAGTGGTGAGATTTCAAAGTTCAGCGATTTAATAGTCTCGGCCTCTTCATTCGCAAATATGAACTGGGTACACGAATGGGGAAATGAGGCAGTTATTGAGCCGGGTATTGCTGCTAAAGATTATTTACGCCATGCAATACAAACTCGATCAACACCGGAGCGAAGTCGAAGATTCACACACACAGGATTTAGGGAAATTGACGATCGCTGGGAATATTTGACAAGCAATGGAGCTCTGGAAAGAGAGGACATAAGCGTATCACTGCCGCAAGAGCTAAATAAATACCAATTACCATCAAAGTTAACAAACGAAGTTGAGGCATTAAAAGCAAGTTTTAGCTTTTTATCTATTGGAAGTCCCGAGATCACTTATCCACTGTTTGCCAATATTTACCTATCGCCCTTAACTACATTGCTACAGCCCATGCCCAGTTATGTGAGTTTAGTATATGGTGAGTCAGGGTCTTATAAAACAACTTTGGCAATTTTACAATTAGCACATTTTGGTAATTTTTTATCGATTAAAGACCTTAGCAATTTTGATGATACTGCTAACCAACTCGGCAAAAGGGCATTTACTCTAAAAGACACTCTTATGGTACTTGACGATTACCATCCATCGACTCAGAGGTATGCTTCGCAACAAAAAGAAATGACACTGCAAAGACTTATAAGAGAGGTAGCAAATCGTACTGAGAGGGCACGCCTAAACCCTGATACCTCAGAAAAGGCACGCTATAGCCCGAGATGTAATTTGCTGATAACAGGAGAAGAGTTGCCCAATTTGCAGAGCACATTAGCAAGAACTCTCGTCATTGAGATTGACCAACAGAATATAAACCTTGCGAAACTTTCAGAGCTTCAAGCAAAATCAAGCCTTCTACCCGAAGCCATGTCCTCCTTCATCTACTGGATTCGGCCACAGATTGGAACAATCCAGAAAGAGTTTAGTGAAAAATTCCAAACTTTAAGGCAAAAGGCATATGCAAAGGGTTATCATATGAGATTACCAGAACAGGTGGCATTTCTAAACTATTCTTGGCTACTCATTTTAACATGGTTAGAGGAAAAGAAAATAATCGAGAACAGCCAGATGAAGGAATTAACAGAGGAAGGTTGGAAAGCTTTCGTGGAGCTTGTAAAACGAAATGATAATAGAATCAGGAATGAAGACCCTGTGAGCAAATTCGTGGATATACTGCAATCTCAGATTTTACAGTTGAAAGTGCGGTTAGAGTCTAAAGATGGTTTTGGGGAAATCGGGGGTAGCAAAAGTGATAATCGGAGTGAATTTGTTGGATATTATGATGACGATTTTTTTTATTTCTTACCCTCTGCTATTTGGAGAATTGTCATTAAATACTCAACAGATATCAACGAGGTTTTCTCTGCTTCAAAACATACATTGTATAAAATGCTAGCGGCACGAAAGTTAATAGAAACAAAAGATGGTAACAACTTAGTACCTGTATTTATACATTCAAAGACCCGCAAGGTGTTAAAATTATTACGTTCTGCATTTACAAATAAAGATAAAGTTGAAGAAGAGTTGAGTAATTAATAAATTCTATAGGGTGTATATGCTTGTAATTAAGGTAATAAAGGTAATAAAGGTAATGACTATGTATAAGGACTCTAAATTATTAGATATTTTAAAGCTAATTAATTACCTTTTACCATTCAGAAAGGTAATGGAAAAGGTAATTTATCTTAAACCAATATTTGTCGTGATCATCAATATTACCTTTTTATTACCTTTTATTTTTCAAAAGGTAATTCCAATATCAAAAAATTTTGTTTACTTATGGGAACTTACAGAGCAGCATTACCAAAATTACCTTTATTACCTCTTCTTTAACATAATACCCCCTATAAATTTTTTTGTGAGTATAAAACATGGGAATAAAAGAAACCTTTGATCAGTTCATAAAGAGTTTAGAAGACAAGGAAAAACTCAACAAAAATTCGATTCCTGATAGTAAGCAAATTGAGGAGATATCCCAATATACATTGGTCGAATTATCAAAAAGAAATATGGCGCTGGAAATCTATTCAGAAATTCTTGGGTGTACTATTTGGCTCTGCTCTAATGAAGCAATGGTAAAAAAGATTAAAACAGATGATCATGAAGCCGTAACTTATACCATAGAAGAGATGAGGCACCTGTTAACTCTGAAGGTATCACCTGAAGAGATTAAGCGGATACATAATGCAAAATGCGTGTTTAATGGCTCAAAGATCGTAGATAGTAAAATAAAAGTAGAAGTTCCAGAGTTCTTAAAATGAATCATCTAATTGAGAGAAGCCGTAAGGTTATTATTTGTCTGGGGAAGATTAAGAAAATATGCCAAGAATTTGTTCTATTTGTCAACACTCGAACAGAGAGAAGATAAACAGATTGCTTGTTGAAGGAGAGATATTTCGGAAAATAGCGGAAAATTTCTCGCTATCAATTACGTCGCTTCATAGACATAAAACTGAACACCTGCCAGGAAACCTTACTAAAGCGAAAGAGGCTCAAGAAATAGCAAAAGCTGATAGTTTGCTGGAACAGGTGAAGAGTCTTCAAAACAGGGCGTTAAATATCCTATCACAAGCTGAAGAGACCGGTGATTTAAGAACGGCATTAGGTGCTATCCGAGAGGCACGGGGCAACCTTGAATTACTAGCCAAATTGCTTGGTGAACTGAATGAGAGTCAAACTGTAAACATCCTTGTAGTCCCTGAGTGGATTGCTCTAAGAACTAAGATATTGAATGCCTTAGATGAACATCCGGAGGCTAAAATTTCAGTGTCAAAGGCGTTAGAGAGTCCAAATGGAAGCGATAGCTAGAGACCTAAAATTATCTTTAGACCCAGTAGCATTTGCAAAAGAGCTAGGATTCAATCCTGATTCTTGGCAAGCAAAAGTCTTAATGTGGTTTGGAAATAGAATTCTGCTTAATTGTTCGAGGCAAACTGGCAAGTCAACAACCGCTGCTATATTGGCATTACACAAAGCTATTTATAAACCTGACAGCCTAATATTGCTTGTAAGCCCTAGCTTAAGACAATCAAGCGAATTGTTTAGAAAAGTAACAGACCTATTAAACAGGCTTACTGTTAGACCTAGAAAAGTTGAAGATAACAGATTAAGTTGTACCTTTGAAAACAAATCCCGTATTGTATCCCTCCCTAGCTCTGAAGCTACAATACGAGGCTTTTCCGGGGCTAATCTCATAATAGAAGATGAATCTTCGCGAGTTCCAGATGAATTATATCGAGCCATCAGACCTATGCTTGCTGTCTCGGGTGGCGAATTGATTTTAATGTCTACACCATTTGGCAAGCGTGGGCACTTCTTTGAGGAATGGGATAAGGGTGAGAACTGGGAAAAGGTGAAGATAACCGCTTACGAGTGCCCCAGGATAAGTGAAGAGTTCTTAGAAGAGGAACGGGCCTCGCTTGGCGATTGGTGGTATCGTCAGGAGTACGAATGCGAGTTCGTGGAGCCAGTAGATTCGGTATTTGGATACGAGCTCGTAATGGGGATGCTATCGAGAGATGTGAAGCCCTTGTTCGAGGAGGAATGAATGTCGGATTTTATACTGGGTTTAGACCTCGGCCAGGCCCAAGATTACACGGCTCTCGGGATTCTCGAAAGGGATGGGAGCTCTAAGGGAGATAGGAAGTACCAGTTGAGACACTTGGACAGATTCCCCCTGGGAACTCCATATCCAGCAATTACCGAGAAGGTAAAGCAACTAATGGAAAAAGAGCCGCTAAGGGGACATGTATTGATGGTGGTCGATGCCACCGGCGTGGGCTTACCCGTAATCGACTTGCTTAACGAGGAGGGGCTCAGGCCCATAGGAATAACCATCACAGGGGGACACAAAGCCGAGTGGGGTGGGTATAGCTACCACGTGCCCAAGAGGGACTTAGTGACAAACCTGCAGGTGTTATTTCAGTCGGGGAGATTAAAGGTAGCAGAGAGCTTGCCACTAGCACGTACATTCGTGAATGAATTACTTAACTTCAAGGTGAAGATAAATACTAGAGGCCATGATAGCTACGAAGCTTGGCGGGACGGTGCTCACGACGACCTTGTACTGGCCGTATCGCTGGCAGCCTGGTATGGGCAGCATCAGGTGAGCTGGCGGCCTCTTTAAAAATGAGTAAATTTGCCAATCGTACAACCGTTCCGATTGAGAAATCCCTACAGGAAATTCAATCTATCCTAAGACGCCACGATGGTACAGGGAGTGGATACTATAGCCGTTCACTTGCACTCAGCACGAAAAGTTTCACACATGTTCTTGGCAGCCATCTGCATGTTACGGACTGATGAACACATAGTCATGGCCTGCGAACAGATGCTGGGAGCCGTCTCGCAGACGCCGTTGGCTCCCTCACAAAATCTACTTCCCGCCGATCTCTGAAGCTTGTACCCCTCACACAACTTCTCCGCATCCGAACACCTAATATGCTCCTGAGCGAAGACGGTAGATGTGGCAATCAAAAAGGCCAACGTAAGGATGTAACGCCTCATAAAACCTCCCAGGATAGGATAACGTGTTGTCATATTCTCGCAAATTGACCAGTTGCCTCATCTATGCCCCCTTTTCATCTTCAGTATACTCAAACAACTCCCCGGGCTGGACATTAAGGGTGAAAAAATGGTGAAGTTTGAGGCAATTACAATCAAGCGGGACAGCACGAAAGAATATACTGCTCCCCATTAAGAGCCTCGTAGAAATAAGATACTAAATAATATAGAAATCTCATAGAATTAAGAATAAAGTTGACAAGTATTAAAAATGGAGTCTAGGCTAGTGTATAATAGTAATCATTAATATATCCGACCTGATGCGTGATTCTATTGTGAGAATCATTCACCAAAAGCAAAAGGAAAAGATGGAGACACAAAAGCAATGAGCCTTGTGAGTCAGTTTTACAAAATTGCTAGGGTTTCTAATCGAATGGTGGTTTTTTCAACCTTCAACCCGGAGCGTATTTTAAAATATTTCGTTAATAAAAATATTTTCAAAATCACGAGCAAAATGTTTTTGCGGACACGGAAGAAAAAGAGATAAGGGGAGTTTAAGGAATGAGAGGGATGACCGGCAAAAAACATACTGAAGCTTCTAAACGAAAAAATGCCGAGACTCATAAAGGCATGGTTGTGTCTGAGGAGACTGAGAACAAGCGGAGCGAAGCTGCTAAAAGAAAATGGCAAGACCCGCAGTATAGAAAGAAATTAAGTGAAGCTCACAAGGGGAAGGTTCATTCTGAGGAAACTAGGAAGAAAATGGGCAAAGCTAGAAAAGGTCATATTACGTCTGAAGAAACTAAAAGGAAGATAAGTGAAGCTCATAAAGGAATGGTTCACTCTGCGGAATCCAGAAAGAAAATAGGTGAAGCTGGAAAAGGTAGGGTTGTATCTGAGGAGACTAGGAAGAAAATAAGTAAGGGCAATAAAGGTAAGGTCCATTCTGATGAAGCTAAGAAGAAAATAAGCGAGGGTGGGAAAGGCAGGGTTCATTCTGAGGAAACTAGGAAGAAAATAGGTGAAGTTCAGAAGGGTAAGATTCTATCTAAGGAGCATAGAAAGAAGAAGTCTATTGCAATGAAAAGAAAATGGCAAGATCCACAGTATAAAAAGAACCTGAGCGAAACTTTTAAGGGTCATGTTGTATCTGAGGAGACTAGGAAGAAACTGAGTAAGGCTAATACTGGTAAGGTTATGTCTGAAGAGGCTAGAAAGAAAATAAGCGAGGCTGGGAAAGGCAGGGTTGCATCTGAGGAAACCAGAAAGAAACTGAGAATAGTATCGAAAAGGAGATGGCAAGACCGGGAATATGTAAAAAAAGTAACCCGGCATATATGTCCCAATAAGTCGGAAGTAGAACTCGGAACTTATTTATCGGAGGATTGGCTATTCACCGGTGGAGGAGAGAACGTTCACAATATAGATGGAAAACTCCCAGATTTTACCAATTATGGCACGAAGCAATTAATCGAACTATTTGGTGATCACTGGCACCAGGGAGAAGATCCTAAAGAACATGTCTGGTTTTTTGAAAGGCAAGGCTGGGATTGCCTCATTGTATGGGAGAGTGAATTGAAAAACCGCAACAAATTGAAAAGCAAACTTGATAAATTTAGCAACAACGAGGCAACAGATGGAAAAGGAGGAACCGTAGTGGGTGTCGTCAAATGAATGTGGCTAGTACAACCACCCCCTCTCTCATTGATTCCAACGTCTAACGTACAACCCAAGCCGGGAGGAGGCATTAGGCTCCCTCGGCTCTTGCTCATAAAGCCGGAGTATTCATGATTCCAACTTAAACGTAGCTTGACAAAAGGGGAGCAGTACAATTAAATCAGTTATATAATACAATAAAAAGCCCCAGAGTCTTATCCGGGAGGTTGAACCCTGGGGCTAAAATCAAAACCCATGACAAACCGTTTCTAGTTAAATTATAACCCCATTTCTCTATTTTGGGTTATAGATTGTAAACGTTCCTGGGAATGATTCGCAAGAGTGTGTTGAGCAATTTGGTTACTATCACGAACTTGAGTTAAGGCTGTTCACAGTATGCTACTGCTGTAAGTGTGCCGGTTATTCCTGTTCCTGAGCCACGAGGGGTAGAACATCGTAGACTGCATCTCTGAGATTGCGGTAAAGAAGCCAGCAGTGGTTGGGTTTGATTGGTACCACCAGCATCTGCGCCACCTGTAAAGGCACTCAATGTAAAGGCATTCAATGTGAGTAAAAATATTGTAGGAATAATAGGAGTAGAACCATCAGTTATTGGTATCTGCGGGTCAGTTTCACAATCTACAGCTACTAGAACTTTTCCTTCTGGGCAAACTGCTTCAGCAACAATATCGGGATCTTGATCTCCACAAAAATCTTCGTATTCTCGTGCATCTTCTACAACCATCATTCCATTACCACCGCCACCGTCGCAATGGGGAATGCAATCCGGATCCTCACAGTCAATTAAGCCATCGTCGTCGTTATCCTTGCCATCCTTGCATTTCCCAGGGTTACTCTCGCTGCCCTGCGCCATCGAGGTTGTCACCCCTGGAGTGAGGATCAGAGTAAAAGCCAGACACAGCGCCAAAAGGGACAAGATCGTAAGCGGAGGGTATTTTGTTGAGTTGGTGTGTTTACAAGTATTCATGTTGTAATACCTCCTTGTCTATTCATTTAGCTGTTAACCATAAACAAAAACACTAAGAAACAATCATAGGCCTCACCCCCTTTGAGCCAGAAAGGAACTAATGACACTTAATTCAGAGTATATTACAAATCAGAGTTGAATTTCAATGACTTTTAATGCGGATTGCGTTACCTGAGTTTTTTTGCCATAATCGTGTGAGATAGATAAATAGCGTGGGGGGGTATGGGGGCTTGGCAACCCCTAGGGGTATACCCTACCCCTGCCCTTCACTAATAATAGCATAGTCCCCCCACCCCTCAATCAAATACTTTAGAACGTGTATGAATAAGTCCAGGCTTATAAACTAATTAGAACTATATAGACTAATGGTGGCATAGTGTTGGCATTGGTACCCCATATATGCCTATGGCATTGGGGAGTTGCGGAGCCACTATTTGGGGGAGTTGTAAGTATTAGTAATCATTAGTGTATTTAAGGTGGTGAGTTAACATAATAGGTATTAACGGACGTTATATCAAGGGGGGGGTAGACGGGTGAATACCCAACGCCTATGTCAAACAAACACCCGTCCGGTGATGATGTGGATAAGACACTTAATATTAAATATTTCAAGCTAGTCATTCCCGAGATAGCCTTATTCACTATACTTCCTTTAGTCGTCCAAGTCAATGTCGATGATCTGAACACCATTTGGCTTCTGTTTTTTCCTTTGTTCTTTAACATTATCAGGCATTACAGTCGGGGACCCACCAAAGCAAGCGAAGAATCCTGTAACCTTATGATCTATTTCTTGACGTTCTTTATAGTCTCCAGATAGCTGAAAGAAAAGTTTTCTATCGGCACTCACTCCTGAGATAGCGTTATTACGCAAACTCCTGCAAACTTCGTATTTCCCCTTTCTTAATAGTTCAATTGATTTAGAACTCACGAACTCATTGAAGTCTATACCTTTTTTCCTATACCTAGCAATCATGGTTCTAGCAGAGTCATAGTTTACATTCGCTAACTCACAAGCCTACTTTAACGAATAAAATTCAATAGAATTAGTCATAATTTCTGCAACCCTGCGTAATCGGGGATGGAAATTCGTAATATTTATATCTTTTTTGGCTATTTCTTTCATGCTAATGATATTTTATCATTAAATAGAAACGATTACACTAAAACTACCATGAATAGAAAAATCTTATTAATATTGTTTCTGATTCTCTTGATTGTAATACTCGGAACATCTTTATTCTCAGTTTATGTAAGTATACAAACTAAAAGGAATTTAGCTTACTACTCTAGTGAATTTGATAAAATGTTGTTGCAAGTTAGGAACCCAACAGATAATCTCGAGGAAGGAATTGATATTAATCTTGAAGCAATTCTAGATATTTATGACTCTATCGAAGAATTGACGGAAGAACAAGAAAAATACAAAACTGTTTTCATAGATACTTCTTCAAAAGGATATAGCAGGATTGATACAGATAACGGCACTTTTTTAATTTCTTTCGTTGATGCTAAACGTCATTTAGATGGTTTAAAGCTAGTTTTTAGCATTGGTAATCCAACATCTGCAACTTATAAGGGATTTAAATTAAATGCAGTATGGGGGAAAGAATATATAGCGGATGAGTGGCTAAGAAAATTAGATAAAAAAACTCAACAGAAGGATTCTGTTGTCAATCCACGTGATAGAATTTATGCATATGAGAAATGGCAAGAATCTTTAAATATGAAATCAGAATCGTACCTTGAATCCTTGAAGCCAGGCAATTGGAACAAAGTAGAGTTAATAATTTCTCCTGCTAAAGAGGATCAATTAGGATACTTAAAGTTATCGATGGAAACAGATGTTGTTAGTCTTAAAGGGGGCAAATAATAAACTGTATAATTAGAATAAGTTATAGGTTTAGCATGTAATAAGCTATTTTATGATTTGTATAAATAGCATGAACAAATGAAAATATTGTCTATGTTCAAAAGACTTAATTTTCAATTTTTTGTAATCCACTTTTTACTTTTTTTCAGTTTCCTATGCATTAGTTCATATGCTCAAAACATAACTCCTGAAGATGCTAGTAATTATGTAGGTGAAACAAAAACTATATGTGGGAAAGTCGCAAGCTCTAAATATGCTGTCAAGAGTAGAGGTTCACCTACTTTCCTAAATCTAAATAAACCTTATCCAAATCACATTTTTACAGTTGTAATTTGGGGTTCAGATAGGCATAAATTCAAAAATTCACCCGAATTATTCTATAAAGGGGAGAATATCTGTGTTACTGGTTTAATTAATATTTATCGTGGAAAACCTCAAATTATAGTAGATAAGCCTTCACAAATTGAAATACAGATGAATTGAGCTAATTACAATATTGCCTTATTACTTCATAAACCTTATCAAATCCTAATTCACCTGCTTTAGATAAATCCAGACATCCAGTATCTTTTTGGCCTAATTTTAATTTTGCAATACCCCTATTATTGTATGCATCCGCATTCTTTGGGTTAATTTCAATAGCCTTATTATTATCCTGTATAGCTCCTCTGTAGTCTCCCAACGATAGTTTTACTAACCCCCTTTTTAAGTATGCATCATCATTATTGGGACTAAGCACAATAACCTTATTGAAATCCTGTAACGCACCGCTAAAGTCTTTTAAAGCTTCTCTTGCCCTCCCTCTAGCAGTATATGCTTCTACAAATTTAGGATTAATCCCTATAGCCTTATTGTAATCCTGTATTTCACCCTTATGGTCACCTAGCTTACCTTTTGCATATCCTCTACCAGAGTATGGATCTGCATCTTTAGGATTGATCTCAATAGCCTTGTTGTAATCCTGTATAGCTCCTCTGTAGTCTCCTAACTTAGTTTTTGCAATCCCTCTACTAATACGGGCATCTGCCCCTTTAGGATTGATCTCAATAGCCTTGTTGTAATCCTGTATAGCTCCTCTGTAGTCTCCTAACTTAGTTTTTGCAATCCCTCTACTAATACGGGCATCTGCCCCTTTAGGATTGATCTCAATAGCCTTGTTGTAATCCTGTATAGCTCCTCTGTAGTCTCCTAACTTACTTTTTGCAACCCCTCTATTATAGTATGCTTCTGCATATTTTGGATTGATCTCAATAGCTTTTGTGAAATCACCTATTGCTCCCTTATAGTTCCACAACGAACCTTTTGCAATCCCTCTATTATAGTATGCTTTATCAAATTTGGGGTTAATTTCAATAGCTTTTGTGTAGTCCATTACCGCTCCTTTATAATCCTTTAACTTGTTTTTTCTATGCCCTCTATTATAGTATGCATTTGAGTAATTAGGATTAATTTCTATAGCCTTGGTGTAATCTTCTATTTCTCCTTTGAGGTCTCCCAGATCCCCTTTTGTCATTCCTCTATTGTAATATGTTTCTGAATCATTTGGATTGATTATAATAGCTTTACTGTAATATTGAATAGCACTCTCATAATCTCTTAGCTCAGCCTTTGAATAACCTATTGCTGCGTATGCATAAGCGTTTTTGGGATTAATTTCTATAACTTTCTTGAGATCTTTTATAGCCCCATCGTAGTCTTTTAAGCTAACTTTTAAAATTCCTCTATTTTGATATGCCTTTTCATATCTTGGGTTAATCTGAATAGCTTTACCGTAATCCGTTATCGCACCCTCGTAATCCGTCAAATTATCTTTTGCTACTCCTCTATTTAGGTATGCCTCTGAATCGCTCGGATTAATTTGTAGAAGCTTGTTATAGTCCAGTATTTCACCCTTATAGTCACCCAGTGTACCTCTTGCAAATCCTCTATTATAGTAGGCATCTGCATATCTTGGATTAAGCTTTATTGCTTTACTGTAATCCTTTATTGCACCCTCGTAGTCTTTTAAGCTAACTTTGGTGGCCCCCCTATTATTGTATGCCTCTGCATAATCTGGTTTAAGCTCGATAGCACTGTTGTAATCCCTGATAGCTCCTTCGTAATCTTGTAGAAAGTCGTTTGCCAGCCCTCGGTTATTATATGCTTCTGCATATTTAGGGTTTATTTCAATAGCCTTGCTGTAGTAATTAATAGCTTCCTTGAAATCGCCTTGCTCATATTTGACATCTCCTAGTTTATTAAAGGTTTCCGCAGTTTGTGAATAGGCTGAAGGAACTAAATAGAAAAAAAGAACTAGTGTAAGTACTATTTTTTTCAAAACATTAAATATAATAGAATCAGTTAATTTTTAATACATCTATAGATTAACTATAATCCTCTAATATTCAGGAAAAACCAATAATCTAAAAGTATTCCAAAACCCAAATTTCGGGGATAACCAGATAAGTACATATATAGAACCCCATGACCCACTCGACCCCCTGTTAACCACCAACTCATCCCAACTCGTGGTATTTCATTGACAGGCGCTGTAATTTTTGAGATATATAGAACATAAAAGGTTTATGCATAAAATGGGTTAATTTATTAAACCCGTTTTTGCTTTAAGTACCCACCAAGAAATATGTAGTTGGCAAAGTGCTGCCTCATATTCCGAACGTGTTTGTTCCTTGCAGTTATGTTCTACACAAGTATTAGCAGCCTTCTCGTTTTCGCTAAATGCTTCGTAACATCTTGTGACTATTGTTTTTTCTAATACGGTAAGATCGTCACTGTAAGCGTTCCTGACATATCCAATATTCATTAGTAAGAATAACGCTGCTATAACACATATTGTGGGATTAATAATACTAATTACATTATTCATAATAGATCATAACATTGCGAGCAAACAAATTTCAATATTAATTTTCTGTATCTAAGGGTATTTCTCTTAAAATATATTTTTGCTTTAAAAGTTTATAAAATTCTTTTTTTAAAGTCGGATAATAGCCCATCATTTTTTTGATCTTTTTATCTTGTAATATTTTTCTATACTCTAAAAATAACTCCATAGGGATAATGTTATAAAAGGCTTCAAATGCAGCATCGGTTATATCTTCTTTATTTATATTCTCAAGTTTAACGTTCTTATATTCTGGTAAATCACATATTACTTTTGCTAACTTTTTACTATCAGCAAGTTCAATCATAAAATAAAAATCTTTGAACAATGTCATAGTCGGATAAATAAGAAGTTTCGGGCTCGGCCAATGTATCCTTAACAAGCTGTAATTTTTCCCCTGTCAAATGAGCCTTGTCCTCCTTACTCAAAGATATTTGGTTGTATTTGCTCATAACTGTCTCCTAACGGCTTAGATTTTTCCTCACTCGGGGCCGTTAGTTCCGGGGCGGTTTGAATTAAACTGTAAAAGAATCTATGGAATTTATCAATATCTTTTTAACTAATTTAGTTATTATTCTTGACAATATTGTTATTATTCTATATAATGCTTACATATAAAGATAATTGCTGGAAGGCCAAATATGATTAAGTGTCATCTTTCAAGATTGCTAGGCGAGAGGAAAATGCATATTCTCAAATTAAAAAAATCAAGCGGTGTTTCTTATACAACTCTTTTAAATCTTTACCATGAGAAAACTTCAAGGATTGACTACAATACGATTGATCAGATTTGCCGCGTCTTACAATGCCAAGTGGGGGATTTGTTTGAATATGTGGAAACAAAAGATAAAGGTAAAGAAATAAAACCTAGGACGATTAGAATGAGAAGTCATAAAACAGCGAGGTAGACGATGAAAGAAGTAATCTTAGAACTTACAACATTGGAAATAATTTTTGTTGGCACAACATTAGTATTTGGCTTTTTTAATATATTACAATGGAGGGATAGTAGAAAGCTTAAGTCAACTATTTACAATCCAGTAGTCGCATTATTCAATGACATTAAGTCAAAGCAAAATAATACTTTTTTGATTCAACAACTAATTTACAGTCCCAAAAATCCTCACAAAGACTTAGACACGTTGAAATTGGATTATTATGAATTTACGAATTCTGTTATTGGATTTTTGAATGGATTCCAAGAATCAGTAGTAGGTTTGCTTGTAACATTGAAAGATGAAGATCGAGAAGGAAAAGAAATATTTAAAGCAGCGAACTTTGGTTTAACGGAGCAAGATAAAAGAATTAGAGATGAATACATGAAACGTCTTACAACCCAAATAAGCGAAACAAAGAAAACACAGTCGAGTTGAAATATGGTCACAGAAGTACAAAAAAACTGAAAAAATACGTAGTCATCGGAGGTAATCACAATGGGAGTATACAAAAAGAATAATAGATATTACTTAGATTATTATAAACCTGATGGGAAGAGGAAGAGAGATGTTGTTAGCATTTCCGG
>JALLOG010000209.1 GCA_027717645.1 Desulfobacterota bacterium AH_259_B03_O07 | reverse complement strand
ATCCATCGTTTAATATTTTATTTTCTTTGTCTTGATACAAAGAAACAAAAATCAAGGGCTGACAAAAAATTAGAATTTATTAAATCAATTCCTACAGCTAAAAATATTTAATGCAACCCCAACCCCGGTCATCCTGAATTTATTTCAGGATCTCATAAAAACATTCACCTAAGAGATGCTGAAACGAGTTCAGCATGACTTTTACAGTCATTTTCTTAATACTGAAACAAGTTCAGCAGAGGCAGCAATTTCTTGACTGCCTGTTTAATCCTTTTCTTTTGAGAGAAGGATTCTTAAAAGATTAAAAATTCGAAATTCAGATGCAGTATGGCTCAATCGGTTGGTCAGTAGGTGCAACACTTGGTTACGCCCTAGGCAGTTCTTCACAAGCCAGAGTAATTTCACTGATTGGCGACGGATCATTTCAACTAACTGCCCAAGAAGTTTCGACTATGATCAGGTATGGATTGAGACCGATCATCTTTCTGATCAACAATAGGGGTTACACCATTGAGGTCGAGATACACGATGGTCCGTACAATAATATACAGAATTGGAAGTATGCCGAACTAATAAATGTTTTTAACGCCGAAGATGGTAATGGATGGTCAACTAGGGTTACAAGCGAAGGCGAATTGGATAAAGCGATTAAAAAGGCGCTGTCACATAATGGTTTAAGCTTCATCGAGGTTATGATTGATCGTGATGATTGCAGCAAAGAACTCCTAGAATGGGGAAGCCACGTCGCAGCCAATAATTCTCGGCCCCCAAGAAATTTATAGAAAATAAAATATTATTCTTTCATTTCTTTGAGGATTTGATCATTGATTTTTCAAATTGGCAAATATCACTTCGTTAGTTATAATCAAACCCCGTCATGCAGATTGAGTTATTAGAGCAGCTATGTGAGGCTCCCGGACTACCAGGTGCTGAAGATGCCGTAAAAGAAATAGTTGTTTCTAAACTAAAGGAATTCACTCAAGAAATAACTGAAGATGTCCTCGGAAATATAGTTGCACACATTCCAGGAAAAGGCCCAAAGCTTGTACTAGATGCCCATATGGATGAAGTGGGGTTCATGGTAAATCACATTGACGAAAGGGGATTCCTTAGACTAACGCCACTTGGTGGTATAGACCCCAGGGTATTCTATGGTCAAAGAGTGGTTGTGTGGGGTGAAAGACCCTTGGTTGGTATGGTAGCAGCAATACCTCCCCATATTAGCCGAAATGCCAATAATAAAGAAGTACCCGAAGTGGAGGACAGTGTTGTTGATTTAGCCCTATTACCAGAAAAAGTAAAGAAATTGGTAAAAGTAGGTGATGTAGCATCCTTTTATTCTAAATTCGAAGAAACAGAAGATGCAATAATTTCAAAGGCGATTGATGACAGGGTCGGACTTTTTAATATATTAGAAGCACTCAGTAGAAAACCACAGATAAACTGTGATTTATATGTAACCGCCACTGTTCAGGAAGAAGTTGGATTGAGAGGCGCAAGAGTCATTACTCCAGTATATGAACCCGATTTTGTTGTTGCCCTAGAAGGTACAGTTTCTATGGACTTTCCAGGCACACCTGAACACAAAACCATGGCTAAAATTAGTAAGGGTCCAGAAATTCGGCTTTCAGATAGATTCCTAATAGCCGATCGTCGCTTCAGCTTTTTCATTACCCAACTTGCCGAAAGCAACAACATTCCTTACCAGGTCACTGTAAAAAAGGTGGGGAGTACTAATGCCACAGCCTTACAAGTGACTGGAAAGGGAAGCCGAGCTTCCGTAATTTCAGTACCAGTTCGTTATTTGCACAGTCCCAGCAACCTGGCTTATAAGAGTGATATCGAGGCAACTATAAGTCTTGTAGCTACCATTTTAGAAAAGATTAACAATTTTAAGATATAATAAAAAAAGTCAGATGTACAATGAATGTGCATATCCAACTTATCTTTTCACCCTTGTATTTACGTTTATCACCCTTATCTATTTCTCAAATAATATTTACTCTAGAGATCTAGTTTCAATTCCATCGAATGAAGATGCGAATGCCAGTTTAGAAAAGGCTCGGGCGGTTTTTCTAAATTATCATAAGGATTCTATGAACCTGGATAGATCGATGGAAATCCTTGAAAAAATCTTAGACGACAATCCAAAGGATGTTGAGGCACTGATATTTCTCTCAAGGATTTGGTTAACATATGGCTATGCAAAAGCACCTAACAGGGAGGAAAGGATCAAAGCTTATAAAAATGGGGAGGAAATTGCGAAGAGAGCAGTAGAACTTGAACCGAAGAATCCCCATGCTCATTTTTTCTATGTGGCAAATCTTGCTTCGCTGGGAAACACACAGGGAATTATTAAATCTCTATTTATGCTTCCCAGGGTTAGAAGGGAAATCGATACAGTTCTTGAACTAGATCCAGATCATGCTTATGGCCTTGCGATACAAGGAACGCTCTTTACTTACCTGCCAGGAATTCTTGGTGGAGATCTAAAATTAGGAGAGAGTTATCTAAGGATGTCGGTAAGACAAGATCCACGTACATCATCGACCAAAATTTATCTTGGTAGAAACCTTATGAAACAAAAGAGATACGATGATGCAATAGAAGTATATAAAGAGATTATAGATGAAAAAAATCCAAAACTTTATGCGGATTGGTATCTCAACAGAAGATGGGCAAGATATTGGATGGCAAAATCAATCAAAGGAAGGAACGAACAAATCAGATCAAATAAGAATTAAAATATCATGGTAGAATTACAATGAAACTACGATCCAATATATGGTAATATTAAACGAAAATGTATATAGATAAATTAGTAGTCATTTTTGAGAAGGTTCTAAGTAAGTTTCCAGAGATACAAATCGACGATTCAAAAAAGCCTTTAATAGAAAGCTTAGAGAGAAGGAAATATGACCTGCAGGATCAAGGTATCATCGAAGCGATCTTTGAAGACGGAGAAAAGACTTTGGAAAGCTCCTTTTACGAAAACATATGTACTTATCTTAAAGACTTGGATACAAATTTAGATCGCAAAGATCATCTGAATACCAAAGAAGGTATTACCGATATTATTGAAATTTTTGTATCCGACCTGGAACAAATGATTGATTATTACTATAATGCATTAATAAATAAACATTTTTCATAGCAGACAACTGCTATATTTTTGTTGTCAGATAGAATTGATGTGAAATTGATCTAACAACCAACATTTTTAAAGCATGGAGGACTAAAGTCCTCAGGCACATAAGAATTTATTTATAACGTAGCGATGGCGAATTTTAGATCGCAAAGCGCGGTTGGAAAACCCCGCCAATCGTTCAGATGGCAATATTAAACACACACGATAGTCGGGACTTTCCAGTCCCGATAAAGGCCGCGGGAAACCGCAGCCACAAATCTTAATGTCATTTCTTTAGATGTTTCGTAATTCGGGATCAGAATTTGTAAATTTTAAATTATTTTTCTTTGTCTTGATACAAAGAAACAAAAATCAAGGGCTGACAAAAAATTAGG
>JALLOG010000208.1 GCA_027717645.1 Desulfobacterota bacterium AH_259_B03_O07 | reverse complement strand
ATGATGGACAGATAAATGAAAAAGCCTCAGAAGTTGCTCTTTTTAACAGATCAGAATTAAGCTCAACTTCAAGCTCTGGCGAAAATATGAATTATGAGCTTCTTTTCAATCGTGCGAAAGAAGAAGTAATTAAAAGATATGAAGAAAGCGGAATTTGGGAAGAAGATTTATTTTGTCTGAACGCAGCAGTTGTGGAATTTGTCTAGGAAAATTGTTCAATTTAACAATTGGCTGCTTTTAATTATTAGAATTTTAAAAGTCTTTTGATTCCTCTTCAAACTAATGGACTTACCCCCTAATATTTATCTACCCACAGTAACTTCTCCACACTCCTTGCCAAATGGTCTTCGGTGAGATGGGCGTAAACCATAGTAGTGGCAATGCTAGTATGCCCCATTAATCTTTGGACAGTCCTTAAATCCACCCCTGACATCACAAGATGTGAAGCGAACGTATGTCGTAGGGTGTGAGCGGATACTCCTTTAATTCCTGCTTTTCTACACGCATTAGAAAGAGCGTTTCTTATAGAGAGTACCGGCGATCCGTCCTCATCACAGAAAACATACTCCATCTGAGCTTCAGTTCTTTTAGTAATCTTATTTGTCTTTGTAACGTAGTTATCTTTTAACCACTTCAACGTGTCTCTTACGTTTTCATTCATTGGTATGGGTCTATGTCCTCCTCCCTTAGATGAATGAATCAGAATTATTTTTCTCTTAAAATCCACGTCCTCAAATTTTAACCTTGCACGCTCTCCCTCTCTTATACCCGTATTTAGCATCACTATAACCATTGGCTTTAACCAGGGGGTTGAGTAATCCATTAATCTCTTAGATTCTTCTTTGGTTAGAAACCTAGGAGGCTTTTTCTTATAGCTAAAGAGCTTTATTCCTTTAAATGGACTCGCTCCTATGTATCCCCACTCAACTGCTTTGTTGAGCATATGAGAAAGGCACCTAAGTTCAATATTAACGGTTCTTGGTTTTACATGCTCTATCCTTTTTATCTTATACTGCTCTATTGACTGAGTGGTAATTCGTGGGAGATAGATATCCCCAAAGGCAGGTAAAAGGTTTTTAGTGCTTGTGTCATCTCTTATATAGGTCTTTAATGCCTTGTTTGCCTTTGAGAAGTTTAGATATTCACTGGCATAGTCTTTAAAGAGGATTAATCTGTCTTCTACAATCTTGAATCTCCTCTTCTCGTAGTCCTCTTCTAACTTTCTAAGCACAGCTTTAGCAGAGGTTTTAGACATCTTCCCTATTTTTATCCACTTCTGCTTGTAATTTACGGTGAATATAGCCCACCAGCTTCCGTATCTGTGGTAGAGGGTTGCCATCTCAAATTCTTTCTTTGAGTATTCTTTGAGGAATGAGAATACCCGAAGTGAACATGTTACGCAACTACCTGAAATTATTGGCGCCCCCAGGAGGATTTGAACCCCCGACCTGCGGATTCGAAGTCCGACGCTCTATCCGGGCTGAGCTATAGGGGCGCTATAGTTAAGTAGCTTGATCAGTTAGTATCTCTTGTACACATTCAAGTGGAAGCGCTTTCCCCCACTTATCGATGATAGCGTTAATCACATATTTCTTTGTATCAGCAGTAGTTTTTAATTTCAAAGCGTTTCCCAAGATTTCTTCCGATTCAGCCTTAGTGATTGAATTTAAAAGCTTTTTAACCATCGGAATGGAATGAGTATTCATGCTAAGCTCATCTACACCCATTCCAACCAAGAGTGGCACACATGATAATTGACCAGCCATTTCCCCACAAACGCTTACCGGTACTCCCTTTCTTGTAGCCACTTCCGTAATATTTTTTAATAGACGAAGTACCGCGGGATGGAAGTGACTGAACAGGTAAGAAACATGTTCATTAACCCTATCCACTGCCAGAGTATATTGAATCAGGTCATTTGTACCAATACTTAAAAAGTCGACCTCCTCAGCTATTTCAGAGGTTAAAATTGCGGCCGAAGGTGTTTCAATCATCACACCAATTTCCCAGCTAGGACTACAATCTATTTCGCCTGAGACCTCTTGTATAATCTTCTTAGTGTCGATAACCTCAAATAGGCTCGATACCATTGGAATTAAAATCCTCATCTTTCCAAAGCAGCTTGCCTTAAGAATTGCCCTAATTTGCGTTCGAAATATATTCGCATCCATCAATGAAAACCTTATACCACGAAGACCGAGTGCGGGATTGAGTTCCTTTGGAGGTTCCATCCCCGGGGGGAATTTATCACCTCCTATATCAAGTGTCCTTATCGTAATATTAGGCGATTTGAAAACTGATATCACATTCTTGTAATCCTCGAATTGTTCCCGCTCTGTTGGAAAATACTCTGAACGCGTAAATAGAAATTCTGTTCTGTACATTCCTATACCTTCCGCGCCGTACGAAAGTGCGAGATCGATTTCGTCTGCTATCTCAATATTCGCATTTACCTTAATTGCTACTTCGTCTTGAGTTTTCCCCGGAAGCTTTGCATACCTTTTTAATTTCTTACCGAGTGAATCATAATTCTTTCTTCTCTCAATAAATTCGGTAACTTCTTTTTCTGTAAAATTAACTATTACAACCCCGTTATATCCATCAACAAAGATAGAATCTCCAGGGGATACCTTCAGACTTATATCTTCAAGTCCCATCACCGTCGGAATCCCGAGTGATCTTGCGATTATTGCGCTATGTGATGTTGCCGCCCCTACATCAGTTGCAAGACCAATGGCGCGGTGCTTAGAGAATGACACGACATCCACTGGAGAAATATCATGAGCTACTAATACAGAGTCATCTTCCAGATCAGCAATATCGTCTTTCAAACCCCTGAGGTTGCGAAGAATAGTTTCACCCAAATGGTAAATATCGGCTAGCCTCTCCTTCATATATATGTCTTCGACGAATCTAAATTCCTCGGTTTTTAACGAGAGTACATAGGTTATCGCCCATTCAGCGTTCACTTTTTCCGATTCAATAGTCCTAATGACTTCTTCACAGAACAAATCATCTTCCAACATCATGATGTTAAAGTTAAGGATCTGAAGATGCTCCCCTTTTTCCATGGGATCAAACCTATCAATGATTGAATGGAGATGCTCCTTTGATTTTTGAACTGCACCAAGAAATCTCTCCTTTTCGGATTGTACAGTTGACGGATCAACCTTAGTCCGTTCAACGATCGCTTTAGTACGATCCAGGAGCGCTACCTTTCCGAGTGACACCCCGTGAGAAATCGCAATTCCTTTTAATTCAAACCTCATACTCCTTCTCCAAATCCACTTTCGACCAGTTTTTCGATTTCACAAATTGCAGCTTCTGCATCATCTCCAATTGCCAATACCTCAATTTTACTCCCTTTAATAGCCGCCAGTGAAAGTACTCCCAGTATGCTTTTGCCATCCACCTTATAGCCATCTTTTATAAGCTTAATATCCGATGAAAACTTGTTTGATAGGCGTACGAATACAGCAGCTGCCCTCGCATGAAGACCCAACTTGTTTTCAACTCTCATTGTCTTGCTTTTTTCTACAC
>JALLOG010000207.1 GCA_027717645.1 Desulfobacterota bacterium AH_259_B03_O07 | reverse complement strand
CAATAGTAACAGAGGAGCCGATATTGCAGGACATAGTAGTACCGCCGCCATCCACTATACCAATGGCGGAGAATGCTAGAACCAACGTAAATGTTTCATAATAAAAACCTAATTCCTATATGTCCTCTCTTCAATTAGATTATACTGGTACCGATGTAACGTTCGTTTAAGGTCTTATTCAGGCCTTCACGATCTGTCTTCATTGCGGAGGGCAAATAATTAAGAATGTCCTGAGCAGTTATGCCGTCCTCACCTTTCTCTAAAGAGGCAAGATCACCTGAGAGTCCATGGATGAAAACCCCTTTTCCAACTGCATCGTAAGCTGAAAGTCCTAATCCATACATCGCTGCTATTGTCCCTGTAAGAACATCTCCCGATCCTGCAGTAGCCATGCCGGGATTCCCACTCATGTTAATAAATACCCTTTCGTCAGGATATCCAATGAGTGAGTGGGCGCCTTTAAGGATAATAATAGAATTAAGTTTTTTAGCGGTGCTTTGAAGTATATCTATTTTGTTAGAGTCTATATCAGATACACTCAATTTTGTAATCCTTGACATCTCACCTAAATGAGGTGTAAGAATCGTCTCTGCCTTTCTTTTCTTAATAATTTTCAAGTCTTTAGATAGCGCAGTGATACCGTCGCCATCAATTATCATTGGTTTGTTGATTTCCTTTGCTAATTCTTGAGCCAGTTGCTGTGTTTCTTTGTTCAGTGAAATCCCTGGTCCGAGAACGACTATATCCATCTTTTCTGATAGCTCTAGTAAACCCTTTTTGTTATCGAGTGATATGCTGCCTGATTTAGTTTCATTTTGTGGTATAAAAACAATCTCACTTCCCTTATTAGCAATAAAGGGTGTAATGGATTTGGGCGAGGCAAGGCGAGAGTATCCCCCTCCGGCCTTAAGAAAGGATAAAGCTGCAAAATATGGTGCTCCAAAGTAGCTCGAAGCACCCGCTATAAAGAGAGCCTCTCCAAAACTACCCTTATGGCCAGTTTTTTCTCTTGTTAGGAGTTCGGGGGGATAATTTATTTCTACTTTTAGGGAATCAGAATCATAAATTTCAGGAGGGAAGGATATATGTGAAACGTATAATTTTCCGCAGTGTTCATATCCGGGATAAAGAATATTTCCAATTTTAGGGAGTCCAAACGTAACTGTGTAATCAGCTTTAACGGCTTTGCGCATAACATTTCCTGTATCACCATTTATACCAGATGGAATGTCAACACTAATCACCTTTTTGTTACTTTCATTTATTAAATCAATTATCTCTCCATATAATCCCTCTACTTTTCGTGTTAGACCGGTCCCAAAGATTGCGTCAACAATAGCATCACAGTGTGCAACGTCCGCTTTTATAGAATCGATGGATTCTAGCTGCTGGATTTCTATGGGTAGTTTTGAGACAATATCGAAATTGAATTTTGCTGCATCCTTGAATTTGGTCGGATCTCCTACAATCAATACCTTAACATTGCCGCCAATCGAATGGATTTTTCTTGCAACTGCGCAACCATCTCCCCCATTGTTACCTATTCCGCAGAAGACCATAAATTTTCTATCTTCTATGCCAAGCTCTTTGAGTAGGACAAAATATACAGCCTCACTTGCGTTTTCCATAAGTAGTTCTTGAGTTATTCCAAACTTTTTGGTAGCAGTTTTATCGAGTGTTCTCATTTCAGACACCCTGGTTACTTTCATTTTTCACCTCATTTTGATAATTATTTTGTGGAAGTTTCCATCTAAAAAAATATTAGACATTTATTTCACAAATATTAAAGATATTAAGAAAAAGATAGTGCTAGTTAAAATTATCAACGGTCCCGCTGGAACACCCGTAAACTTAAAGGCCAATATACCTAAGATACCTGCTGCACTACCAAGTATGAGCCCACCGTAGGAATATTGAAATAGATTTCTGCTAATATTCTTACTTGCACTGGCTGGAATTGCTACCAGAGCAGCCGTAAGAAGACCTCCTACCACCTTTACTCCTATTGCAACAACCAGAGCAATACAAACCAAATAAACCAGGTTCGTTTTACTTATACTAATTCCGCTTACCTGAGCGAGATCTTCTGATATGCTAACGAAGACCAGATCTGAGAAAATTCTTTTAGTTACAAAAAATATAATAACTGCCACTGCCACAGCTATGGACGTATCGGTTATAGATATTCTGGATATATCACCGATTAAGGCTTCTGTTGTTTCTTCTTCCGGTAGAAATAGAAAGGCAATGGCAAGGGATGAGGAAAATACAATTGCTGTGAGGGCCTCCATTGGCAATTTAGTTTTCCGTTCTAATAGCCAGATTAATATAACTCCAAAGGCCAAGAAGACTAAAGCCCCGATGGAAATGTCGAAACCATAAATCAATGCTAGGGCAATTCCGGGTAAGGCCATATGTCCAAGTGCCCCTCCCATAAGTGACATACGTTTGGTTACCATTAGAGTACCAAGATATCCTGCAACACCACCTACTACAGTTCCTATTATCAATGCTAGTATTAATTCCATTTTAGTTGCCTGTATGCGAGTGTCTATAAAACTCAACCCCTGTTCCATATAGTTTTTCTAATTGAGAAGGTGTGATGATTTCCTTTGGTTTACCATAGCAAGAATAACCTTTGTTAAGACATAGTACATTATCAGCGTGTTTCCATACAACATTGAGGTCATGCGTAATTAGTAAGATTGTAAACTTGCGCTCTTCCCAGAATTTTCTTAGAAGTGAGTAAATGGTTTCCTGTCCTCCCAAGTCAATACCGGATGTGGGTTCATCAAAAAGCAGCACCTCAGGCTCGTCAATCAAACCCCAGGCAATCAGCATCCTTTGAAACTGTCCCGAGGAGAGGGCATTCAAACTCTTATTTAGAATGTTCGAGTCTAAACCAACCAACTCCAGCATTAGAGGAATTTTGTCGGTTGAAACTTTTTTAAATTTGAAGAATTCTTCGAGAGTTAAAGGCGGAATATCTTTTCTATGAAGTAATTCTTGATGGGGTAAGAAGCTGATTTTATCTGCATTCCAAACTATTTTTCCCTTATAGGGTAAAAGCCCTAGTATTGTTTTAAAAAGAGTAGTCTTTCCAGCACCATTGGGGCCTAAAATTACAAGTACCTCGCCTTTACTTACCCTGAAGCTAAGGTCTTTAAGTATTTCTTCCCCATCAAAGCTGACACCTATGTTCTTGACATCTAAAATTTCATTATCCATCGATCGTCAATAAATTATTACCATATTCTTTGACTAGTATAAAAAAGATATTAAAAAAATTCCTTTTTTGTTAATATGATATTTGAAAATAAAATCAATTCGAATCATGAATATTTAAAAGATTTAAAGGATTCATAGAACAAACTAAGCTTATTAATTATCGAAATTATTTTTTGATACTTGGGTAAAATCTGTCTAACGAAGATTTATCTAAAGGGTATTTAACAAAAAGATTATTTGGGTGACGATTTGATTTTTTAACATTTACTCCTTAAATGCTTCCAGAAATAACTGTAATATATAATAGAGTCTTATGGAACAGGAACTTATATCTATACCTTTTGAACAG
>JALLOG010000206.1 GCA_027717645.1 Desulfobacterota bacterium AH_259_B03_O07 | reverse complement strand
ATTCAATTGATTCATTTATGACAGGCAAATCCTCTTTGACGTCGGAATTGAAGCGAGCTGCATTCGCGGACGAAAAGGTAAAAAATTATATAGAAGGAAAGGAAATAAAAAAGGTAATTGTTGTCCCCAAGAAACTTGTTAACATGGTTATATAATATAATACTAATTGGCCATCCTAGATTGCCTGAGGCAAGACTGAATTACATTCAAAAGAGGGTCTTTAGGAAGAAGCTTATAGTCAATTTAGATTAACGGAGGGTTAAATTTGTATAAAGAGAAAACGTTAAGAAAAAACAATAAGCTTTTTAAAAACAGGGTAAAGGCGATTGAAGTAAAACCCAAAAAATCTATTTCGCATCTTCTTACCGAAATGTCACAGACCGGATTTCAAGGGAAAAACCTGGCCAGAGTAGTAGACGTATTAGAAGACATGATTTTAGATAAAGACATAACAATACTTCTGGGGTACGCGGGATCCCTATCGACCACAGGGCAATGGAAGATAATAAATTGGTTGATCCAAAACAATTACATAGATATTCTGGTACCCACCGGTGCAAATATATCAGAGGATATCATTGACGCTATGGGATTAGGTTACTGGCAGGGCACTCATCTGGCAGATAATGAAGAGCTCTTTAGAGAAGGTATAAATCGATACTATGATGTTTATGGAGACGAGGCGGATTACCTCAAGATGACAGAATTAATTGCAGACTTTATTCTCACCCTCGATGAGGAACAGAAATATTCGTCAAGGGAATTTTTATCTCTCTTCGGAAAATGGTTAGGAGAAAAAGGGATAGAGAGTATTGTCACAGTTGCAGCAGAATACAACATGCCAATTTTTTGCCCGGCCATTGCAGACAGCCCTTATGGAGATGCTGCACTTATAGCTAAGAGCAAAGGTTTTAGCCTTACAATTGATGGGATCAAGGACTACGTCGAATTCATGAGTCTGGGAGAAAATGTAAAAGACACAGGTGTAATTTATATTGGAGGAGGGGTACCAAAGGACTTTATACAACTTTTCGCCGTGACTAGCGACCTTTTATATAGCGATAGAAAAGTTCCCAATAGAGATACAGGACTCAACAGAAAGGGAACAGGCCCGGCTGAGACCTATTATCCCCACAAGTACGCAATCCAGATAACAACGGATTCGCCACAATGGGGTGGACTTTCCGGATGTACATTTGAAGAAGCAGTTTCATGGGGAAAAGAAATGCCAGACGGCGGACTTGTTCAATGTTATTGTGATGCAACGATAGCACTACCGCTTATCACGCATGCCTTAGTAGAAAGAGTAAAATATAGAAGAAAAAGGAGAGGCTTTTCAAATATTATCAAAAATAAAAACCTCTAAAAATTATTACAATGTCTTTTTAATTCTTATTCCTAAACAGAGAACTAAACTCTCGGGAAACTAATTCCGGATCCTCTGAACCAAACACACTTGTTATCACCGCAATTCCATCCACCCCTGTTTCCATGACTAACGGGGCGTTTTCGATCGTTATGCCTCCTATTGCGAAAACCGGAATATTACTGAACACCCTTGTTGCTTCCTTCAATACATCAAGGTGAGTTGGTTCTCTATCTGGCTTTGTAGGAGTAAAGAAAGGCGTCCCAAAAGCAAGATAATCCGCCCCCTCTTTTAGTGCTTTAATACCCCTGTCAATGCTATTATAACAAGAAACACCAACTATGGCCCCGTCACCTAGTATCTCTCTAGCTTCTTGAACAGACATGTCATACTGACCTAAATGAACCCCTTCAGCCTCTATCTCCTTCGCAATTTCCGCCCGGTCGTTAATTATGAGTGGTACACCAAGTCTTTTTGTAAGATTCAATAGTTTCCTACCCAAGCTTACTAATTCATTTTTAGGGGTATCTTTCTCTCTTAATTGAACTATATTTGCACCACCCCTTATAGCCTTCTCTACAGTTTCTACTAATACGTCTCTTGTGATAAGTCTCTTATCAGTAATGACATAAAGGCCTTTAATTTCGTAGCCCATTTTTCATTAATCTTAACCACTTCGACGTATTTCACAAAAAATGTTATAAATTACTTGAAATAGTTTTCTGAATAGTTTAGAATGTGCTTTAAGGTTGGTTGGTAAGCGGCAATAAACTCTCTATAACTTAAGAGAGGGCATGGAGGTAGGAAAGAATGAAAAGATCTATAATTAGGAATTTATATATTCAAAGTTTATCAATATTTACAATGGCCTTGATCTGTTTATCATTATTCGTCGCAAAAGGTGCAAATGCAGCCGGGGCTCAGATTCCCTATTCCTTCTTTCTGGAGGGTCCGTATTCAATAACTGGCATGAAAACAAATGTCGAGTTTATAAACTTAGATGATGATGGGTGGTTGATTATGAACTCTTTGAGGATAGATGTTAACGTCTATGAAAACTTATTTGGCTTATACGCAAAATTCCCATTCTCCGGAGTAACTGATTTCGGCGTAAATGGTGAAAGCGATTATGATTTTGGAAACCTAAGTCTCGGCGGTAAAGCCGTCATGCTCAATTTGGATAATGCAGCTTTAACCGGCGGTTTGGAAGTTTTCTTTCCAACTACAGATGACGGATTCGGCGCTTTTGGTGCGCAGAGATATTTCAGAGATGTTGCAGCCTTTGCTGATGACGCTTTGACAATAAATCCTTATTTGGTATTTGGAATAAGTGGAGGCGATATCTTTGCATTTCAGGCTAATCTTGATTTCAATATACTTACCGATGCCAATAGACTTGACAGGGTATTTGACACCGGTGGAGATGACACAGAATTAATAGTTAAATATGGAGGCACTGTTAGTGTAACTCCGGATCTCCCCCTCCCATTTTCAACCTCCTTTCTCGTAGAACTACTCCTTGCTTCCTCCACATCATTTGACGACAACATCACCGGAGCCTACCTAACCCCTGGTTTCAGGGTTGGCGGGCAGATCTTTAGTGCAGGTGTTGGTGTGGAGATTCCATTTGGAAGTGATGAAGTAACTGATTTTGCCAATGTCGGTTTTCTCTTAGATTTTATGGTTAGATTCGGGAGTTAATTTCTTTTCGCTAATCAAGTTAATAATTTTTTTTGCTTCCGTTGAAGTCCGTTTTTCGAAAGTTTTTATAATTGAAAGATTTTTAGGATCGCTTATTTTTTGAGTGAGTTGTAGTTGCAGTTTGTAATTCTATATTCTTCTTCAAATCTAACTAACAGTTCTTTTTGGAAAACCACTTTATAAGAATCTAAAAGAATCCTTTTTGCGTATAATAAAGAAAGCTCCCAAGGTCATGCTGTAGATGTTAGATATTTCGGGGACAGTATTTTCGATTTTAAATGGGCATTCAAAAAATTGCCAAAATCAATTCCGAAAGCGTTAAAAAAAGATTTAACCGAATCAAAGGATATGAAGATTCGGCATCAGTTAATAAAAGCTAAATATTTTTAGCTGTAGGAATTGATTTAATAAATCCTAATTTTTTGACAGCCCTTGATTTTTGTTTCTCGTTTCATGCTGAGTTTATCGAAGTATGTATCAAGACAAAGAAAATAAAATATTAAACGATGGATCCCCGATTAA
>JALLOG010000205.1 GCA_027717645.1 Desulfobacterota bacterium AH_259_B03_O07 | reverse complement strand
TACTAAAAAGGTGAACGAACAACTCCTTTCACGGGACTTTAACCCGCTAGTTAAACAGCCGTTGACGGCATACAGCCAATGCTTTTGTTGCAACTACACCATTTGTCTTTGCCAGCTTCTTCTGATGAAATCGTCTGGCCTTCTCGTTAAAACGTCTCGCAAAGTTAGCTGCCTCAATAAATGCCCATGCCAAGTACCTATTCCCGTTCTTAGTGTTACCTTCACCCTTCTTCTTATTATTGCTTGTATGTTTACTCTCCACACAGCGACAGTATGAGGCGTAGTTCCCAACCTTCTTGAACCTACTTATCTCTCCGGTCTCTAACATTATCGTTAGTGCAAGGATAAATCCAATTCCATCCACCGTAAGTAGCAATTCATATTCTGGCCTTAATTTGATCTGTTGCTTAACCCGAGATTCAATCTGTATTATTTGCCTATCTAATGCTTGCATAATCTCATAGTTGCTAACCATTGCCAGATGAATGTTCTCATCTCCAAACTCCCCTAAATAATCACTGCTTCGCTTAATACAATTTGACTTTAATTTAATCCCCGTATTCCTCCAGTACTGATTCTGTATGCTAAGTACATGGATGGTTCGACGATTAACCAGTTGTCTTCGCTTACGCAGTAAGTCTCTCAGTGCTCTTTGTTCTCTGGGATAGATGTATCCTGTTGGCAATATCCCTAATCGCATTAGATGTGCCAACCAAAAAGCATCATACTTGTCCTCTGTATGTTTTAATCCTGAGTACGGCTTAACCTTAGCCGTGTTCACCAAACTGGTGTTATAACCAGCTTCAATTAAACCATCCACCAGCCAATACCAATTGAAAGTCGATTCCACACAAACGCCCTCAAGCCTTTGCCTATAAGGTTCGAGTGCACTCAACACCGTCCCCAGGTCATTGGGAAGGCGTCTCTGAAACAATATGTTATCATTATCATTAATGATAACTGGAACATTATTTTCCGAATGTAAATCAATTGCACAATATAACATCATTACAGTCCCTCCTTTTTGGGTTAAGGTTCATTAAGAATAACCCACCAGTGGTGGGTTATTCGAGGGACTGGCTAGATGATTATCAAATCTTTTGTTGCTTAATTATTCTCATGGAATTAAATTATGTTCCAATGTCATGCTCGCTATCCATCAATTTTCCAAAACCAAAATATCATCTAAAGAATATAGACTATAATATATCAACAAAAGATTTGACCCCTATTCTCTAATTATCTATTTCAGTCTTGCCCGACCTTCTCTAGGCTGACGCCCCTGGTCTCAATGCGGTAGAGCCATGTGATGAGCACCCCCGAGAGAGAAGTCCCAACGAGGATATAGAGAAGCGCCGTGACGCCGATGTCTTTCAGGAGGATCGGAAAGAGAAAAGCGGTCGCCACCGCACCGATTTTTGCGAAAGAAGCCGCAAATCCGGCGCCCTTGCCGCGAATCTGGGTGGGGAATACTTCTCCGGCCAGCAGATAAGTTTGCGCGTTGGGACCCAGGCTGTTCATGAAATTGAACAGAATGAAACCAGCGAAGATGAAGAACATTCGCATTTGCCCCTCGAAATTTGCCGAAAGCGCAGCAAGGGTCAAGCCGACCGCGCAACCGAAGAACCCGAAGACCTGAAGCCGTATCCTCCCGATTTTGTCCGTCAGCAGTACGGCGGAGATAATTCCGACGATAAGCAGGATGTCGAGGAAGGCCGCGCCTTTGGCCGCGAGCATATCGTTGTGGATAAGATTTGCCAGGTTTTGCGGGTGCCGCGCCGTGGATCCAATCGTCGCGGCCAGAATTGTCGGGGTGAAGATTCCGATACCGTATGTCCCGAGGTCCTGAAAGAACCATGGAATCGAAGCGAGGATCGTCGCCTTTCTGTTTTTTCGAGTAAAGAGTGCGCCATAACCCCGAGTGGGCTCAGTGAGATTCCCAGAATCGACATTGGTATTCGGATCGATGAGTTTGATTTCATTCGGATAGAGCGGCGTACGTTTCAGAAGTCGACGCGTTTCCCTCTCCGCCTCTTCAATCCTGCCGCACGAAACCAGCCATTGCCCACTGTCGGGTATGAAGAACCTTCCGATTATAACCAAAATCGCGGGGACAATTACGGTGGCATACATCCAGCGCCAGGCCTGTACCTCTGGATTCTCGTAGAGAATTAGATAGCCGACTGCCGTGCCGACCAAGGCGCCCCCACCGCCTGAAAACCGAAAGCGCTGAGCACCAGCCTGCCCCGTACGCTGCTCGGCATGCTCTCTGAGATGACCATATGGGCTGTTGGATAGTCACAACCAAGCGCTGTCCCAATACCGAAAAGGGAGATCACCAGCCAGACGTAGCTCGGACTGAAAGCCAGAGCCACTATGAAGACTACGAAGATAATCATCTCGACGATGAACATCCGCTTCCGACCGAAGTGGTCACAGAGCCCTCCCAGCGCGGTTGCGCCGATGAGAATCCCGAAAAGGGCAGCCGCCGCGACAACTCCGTTCTGCGCGGCGCTTAGCCCGAACTCAGCCCCTATAAGAGGCAGCGCGACCCCAGTCATAAAGATCACCATCCCCTCGAAGAACTTGCCCGCCGTCGCCATCCCCCAGATCAGCCACTGCATGGTCGTCATAGACGTCGAAGCAAACTCTGTGCCATCAGACCAGAATGGTGTCTCGTCTATGTATTCCTGGACGGTCCTCCCACTCGGTCCGACTGTTGGATCAGACCCCTGGGCGCGCTCGTTCTTATGACTAGCAAATTCATTATCACTCATTGGTATACTTCCTTAGCGGTGTGAGTAACGTTTGGAGAGTATCGTTTCTCAATCATTTGGCTTGTCTAGATTTTTTCAATAGCGTGTAACTATATTTGAAATTCAGTTCTCTTGTCAACTTCGCTTTCCAAATTTATAAACCAAGCGTGACTTTTAACAAGGAGCTTGTATATAACAGTAGCGTCAAACTAGTGGTAACTTATGACAAGCATATGGATTAAGAACGGTAATCTATATTGTCATGGTGTCAGGCCTTGACAATAGACATAAGGCGTACATAATCTATAGACTTTCTATATGGCAAGACCCCTCAGGATTCAATCCTGGTGCACTTTACCACATAACTAGCAGAGGAAACGAAAGAAAGAAGGTATATCTGGACGATTCGGACAGGAAGAAGTTCTTAGAAATATTAGAAGATCATCACAATCGTCTGGGAATTCTTATACACTGCTACGTCCTGATGAACAATCACTACCATATAGTTATAGAAACAGTCGGTAAGGCATCCACTAGGCTAGAGAAGAAGATAAAAAAGGATAAGAAATTAAATATCTTTATAGAAAAAATTAAGTCTCATGTCAAAGCCTGACACGCTACTCGGGAGACCTTGGACCTGTTTTCGGCGGCTTGACATTTGGTTTATCATTGTATATTGTCAGTAAATTCCAAAATAATCCTAAGGAGGAAAAGTAAATGAAAAAATTCATGGTTGTTTTTTCGGTATTATTTGTAATGGGTTTTGGTGGTTTTGTTCTTGCGGTTCAGAGTGAGGGAGATAAAGATATGACCGAAAGTAAGGAAATGATGAAGGATGACGGCGGCACGATGAAAGAAGAGGGGAAGACGATGGAGAAAGAAGGCGAGATGATGAAAGAAGAGGGGAAGATGATGGAGAAAGAA
>JALLOG010000204.1 GCA_027717645.1 Desulfobacterota bacterium AH_259_B03_O07 | reverse complement strand
AAGAGAATAAAAGAATTAGTGTAAGTACTATTTTTTTCATAACATTAAATATAATAGGATCAGTTAGTTTTTAATACATCTATAGATTAACTATAATTCCCTAATATTCAGGAAAAACCAATAATCTAAAAGATATTTCCAAAAAACCAATTCTTGGGGAAGACCAGATAATCCAATATCAGTGAGCCGATGACCCACTCTACCCCCCAGCGTCTAATTGCTTTCTTAGAATACTAGGGGAGAATAGAAATTTAGTGGTAGCGATATTGGTAGCGATTTGGTAGTAAAATCCTGAAAAACGGCGTTAAAGAGTGTAATAGGGAATTTCTATGAAAAATGAGTATTTACCTGTAAAATAAGGCTAATTCTTAGTTTCTATTTACTACACTTTAAGGCTGTTATCAGCCTATAAAAGAATCTGTAATTCTTTTCATTCACCGGCAGGTATTTCATTTATGGAATCGCGTAAGAATCTGCTTGGCTTAAAGGTTACAACAGTCCTATCAGCTATGACTATCGCCTCTCCTGTGGCTGGGTTTCTCCCCTTCCTAGCCTTCCGTTTCTGAAGCCTAAAGCTACCAAAGCCAGGTATCTTTATAGCTTCACCTCTCGTGAGCTTTTCTTTTACTATATTAAAGAAAAAGTCCACGATTTCTGCAGATTCGCGCCTTGAAAGGCCGATTTTCACATGTATAACGTCGGCAAGTTCTTTTTTTGTCATCTTTATCCCCTCTTAAATCTTACGTAATTCTGCACCAAAGGCCAAATTAAGTGTGTCTAAGGCCCTCGATTGAATTTTATTCACCTCCTCATCTGTAAGCGTTTTATCCGCTGCCCTCAATACAATAGAGATTGCAACGCTCTTCTTTCCCCTCTCAACGGCTCCTCCCTTAAATACATCAAACACACCAATGTCCTCAATCAAGGGAGATTCTACCTTTTTTAACTCATTAACAATCTCCCCAACCGGCAATTCTTCATCAACTATGACGGCAATATCTCTCTTAACCGCTGGGAACCTAGGGATAGGCCTAAATTGTATTTTTTCATCCCTATATACCGAATCAAGTTTATCCAAATCAAGCTCAAAAAGATATACCCTTTGCGAAATGTCCATTTTCCCAATTATCTCAGGATGAAGTTGACCCAAAAATCCAAATTCCTCATCTTCGTAAACTATCTTTGCGGATTTACCCGGATGTAGAAAACCGAGTTTTTCAGATTTTATAAGTTTTGTCTTTTCATATAGTGCATACTCTTCAAGAATCCTTTCAAGCACACCTTTCAAGTCATAAAAGTCAAACTCATCCTTACCCCATAAATCTTCTTCCCTGCTCCCGGTTGCAGCTACTGTAATCTTATTTATTTCATCTGGAAGGCCCTTTTTATTTGGAATATATACCCTCCCAATCTCGAATATCCTTATGTCTTGAACCTGATGTTTTAAATTAAGGCTTATGTTTCTCAGGATTCCAGACAAAAGGTTTGTTCTTAAAACGGATCCTTCCTTACTAATCGGATTTAATATTTTTAGCGGTTTACTGAGATTAAATAAATTAAGAATCTCAGGATCCTCAAAACTGTAATTTATAACCTCAAGGAATCCATTGGAGTTAAGAATTTGCCTTAATTTGTTCTCCAGGACTTTTTCTTTTTTCAACCCATCTGTCTTCATAGCTACTGACGGCAAGCTTGAAGGTATTCTGTTGTACCCATAATGTCTTGCCAGCTCTTCAATCAAATCTATCTCTCTTGTAATATCAACTCTAAAGCTTGGTATCTTAAACGAAATTTCATCACCATGAGTATCGCGAGTTTCAATTTCAATTCCAATCCTTAACATTATTTCTTTTATCTCTTTTGGTTTTATTTCAGTTCCAAGTAGGTTGTTGAGTCGTTTGGTTGAAAGCTTTACCTCATTTGGTGTAATCTCATTAGGATAAACGTCTATTCTACCCTTAGAAATCTTCCCACCCGCTATCTCATTCATAAGTTCCGAAGCTCTATCAAGGGCTTTAACAACTCCATTTATATCAACTTTACGTTCAAATCTATATGATGAATCGGACCTCAGATTAGTCCTCTTTGAGGTTCTTCTAATCCTAATTGGATCAAAAAAAGCGCTTTCAATAAGAACGGTCCTTGTTTTATCTGAGACTTCGGTGCTTGATCCACCCATTACTCCCGCGAGCGCAATCGGCTTTACAGCATCGCAAATTAATAAATCCTCATTGGTAAGTTTTCTCTTCACTCCATCAAGTGTTTCTATAACTTCACCATTTTTTGCCGTTCTAACGATTATCCTATTTTCTGCAATAAGATCATAATCAAATGCGTGTAAGGGCTGACCAAACTCCAATAGTACATAATTTGTAATATCAACTAAGTTATTTATGGATCTAATCCCTGAGCGCTCAAGTCTATTCTTTAACCAATTCGGAGATGTGGCTATTTTCAAGTCATCAATTACTCGGCAAGCATATCTAGCACAACCTTCAGAATCCAAAACCTCTACTGCTGTAAGTTTTTCTATATCTTCGCCCCTTTCTGATAATTTTAATTTCGGAAATTTCACCTTAGTCCCCAAAACCGCTGCTACCTCTCTGGCAATTCCAATTACACTTAAACAATCTGGTCTATTTGGAGGAATCCCAAACTCAATGACATAATCATCCAACCCTAACTCATCTATTATCGCTTTTCCTATTTCTTTTGAGGCCGGAACTATCACAATTCCCTCCTCATCTTCTCCAATCCCCATTTCAATCTCAGAACATAGCATACCCTCCGATAATTCACCTCTGATCTTTGTAGTTTTAATCGAGAAACCCTCTGGGAATCTGTTACTAGGAGGAAGACTAGTTCCCGGCCTGGCTAAGACTACTTTATCGTTAACACTCATATTCGTGGCTCCACAAACTATTTTGTACTGTTTAGAGCCATCAGTTACCTTGCAAAGGACAAGCTTTTGTGCGTTTGGATGAGGAATAATATCTATTATTTGGGCTACAATAAGGTCTTCCAGGCCTTCTCCAATATATTCAAGGGATTCTACCTCCAGACCAGACATTGTCAGCTTTTCTGCCAACTCTTCTGGAGAGACATCAATATCAACAAAATCTTTAAGCCAACTTAGTGGAAATCTCATGTTCTAAAAAGTATAAAATTAAATAATTACATGTTCTTAGAGTATGTGTCAATATTAAAATTCGGCTAACAAATCAAATTTTAAAAAACCCTGCCTAGGATTGCCATCTTGGCCCGAAACCTTTTTCTCAGCATCTCCCACTAATAGGTGCCGAGGTTTTCAAACCTCGGACTAATGTATCCGCTCATCCATAAAAGCCAGATTGATAAATTCCGTGATTACGTGGAATGGAGGACTAAAGACCTTCGCTACCATCATTTAATAAATGTAGGAGCGCCATCCCCGAATCAAGTTCAGGACAAGCTTGGCGCGATTTTATTATGGCAATCTTCCCAGCTGGAAGCTGCTCCTACCGAGGATAGACGAGGTTTCCAACATCGTACTGTACATGTGATCAGATTTGATCGTAACTATGTTATCCACGCCAGCAACTCTGTTCGCCTACCAATACACCTAAAAAAATCTTTTTTGTCCTTTAGGCGGAAGATAAAATATCAGTGGTCTTAAAGTAAAAAATATAATATAAATTAGGTATATTATTTAATAGGGCTATGCACTTGACTGAAGTTGTCCTATATCTAGTGGTTCACTTTTCAGA
>JALLOG010000203.1 GCA_027717645.1 Desulfobacterota bacterium AH_259_B03_O07 | reverse complement strand
ATTTTTTGACAGCCCTTGATTTTTGTTACTTTGTATCAAGACAAAGTAAAATAATTCAAGATTTACAAATTCTGTCCCCGAATTACGTAACATCTACAGATGACAATTCCACCGTTTGTCACTCTAAACCTTGTCCCAAACGAATGTGAGGGAAATGTGAGAGATCCCTGTTGTGTTTCCCATCGAACCTGAGAAGAATAAGAGGTCAACCGAAGTCTTCCTCGCAAGAGTTGATCGACTACGTTTTTAATAATCATAAATGCCGATAGGCTGAATCAGGATTTTCCAAACTAACCGGTGCCTCTGAAGTAGGGCAATATGTCTGTCGAAATAATGTTAAGCGATTCGTTTCTGTCAGGACTAAAATCCCTAAAAATGAAGTGCGTCACACCTGCATCAATATATTTTTCTATTCTCTTTATTACATCGCTTTTTGATCCTGCGATAACAAAGTCAAGTACGATCTCTCGAGTATAGTATTTCGCTCCCATCTCTCTAAATCGTTTAAGCATTTCAGTATCATTCGGCATTATCCTGGTATATTGAAGATCCTTATATTCATCTGCTATATCGATTGCATAACCGGCTTCAGAAAGTAATTCAGGCCAGATTAACGCATGTTTTATAGGATCTAGTGTCTTGTATGCCCCATCCTGATCCCCGGCAATTGATATGAAGATATATATGCACTTTTCTAGCTCACCCAAGTGTTCTTCTCTTAAGCTGACTCCTTCTTTAACTTTATTTAGTTTAGAAGAGAGTAACTTCGGCGGCATTGCGTTTGTGACCCAGCCGTCTCCATATTGTCCTGCTAACCTGAGAGCCTTTGGTGCAGTAGCGGCGATATGAATCGGAATCTTACCTTCATTTAAAGGTGTAATCCTTAATTCAGCCTTAGATAATTTATATAGTTCTCCATCAAAATCTATTGGTCCTCCCTTCCATAGAGCTCGCATTATCTTGACTGTTTCTACAACACGCTTTAGCGGCTTGTTCCATTTAATTCCGTATGGATCGAGATTCATTTTTTCACCATAACCTACGCAGACAAAGGTTCTTCCACCTGACAAGTGATCGACGGTAGCTAGGCGATGGGCGAAAATCGCAGGATGCATACGATGGGCATCACCTATAGATCCCAAGGCGATTTTGTTGGTTTGTAACGAAGCTGCAGTGATAATCGACCATACTTCCGGTGTTAAAGCTTTTGCAATGAATACTATATGATCGGGAAACCATACTGAATCAAATCCGTGATTTTCGTATGATATTATAGATTTAATTAGATTTTCGACACTTTCCCCAGGTACAGGCCCGGCCATTCCGAATTTGATCTTTTCGGGCATTTTTATGCTCCAATTTGGATTTGTATGACTTTATATTATATATTATCCAATTAAATTTTTCCTTGATTTTTTTTAATCGTGTAGTTATTATTTCGTACTCATTACAATAAATCCCAAGGTAAAGGATAGAGGCGGAGGTATCCAGATAAAATGGAAAAGATAGAAAAAGAGCACGTAAGCAAACATGTAGATATCGAGTCAAAGAGGTTTTTCTTTGACGTCAAGGAAAACCATAAAGGAAAATATTTGAGAATAACTGAGTTGAGTGGTGGAAGATCTTGCATAGTGATACCACTCGGCGGAATAAAGCTTTTTAGAGAAAGGTTAGAGGAAATTATGGACGAAGCTGATAAGCTTCTTGAGATCGAAGAATAATTTAAATTCTAACCAGGCTTTCGGAAACCTGGGCTTTTCAGATTGTAACTTTTAAACACCTTAAATATCAGGGGCGGTTAACTCAGTGGAAGAGTGCCATCCTCACACGGTGGAAGTCACTGGTTCAAATCCAGTACCGCCCACCATTCTATAGTCCATCACGGCTAGAATCCCCCCCTACGTTTTGTGATTCGAAACTCTATAAGGTGCGCAATTATTCCCGAATCAAGTTCAGGACAGGCCTGTCGCGATCAGTAGGGTGACCTGAAGGTCGCCGCTACATTTATATTTTTTGTAGCGGAGGGCTTTAGTCCTTCACATCGATTCTGATACGACTTCAGCACGACACACTGATCTTGAGTCTTCTCGAACGAATGACATTTTGATCACATTGTCATCCCCGAATGCTACCCGATACCATCATTCGGGCACAGGCTTTATCGGGTATCCATAAAAAGATTCTTCTTTTTCTTTGTCTTGATAGAAAGAGACAAAAATCAAGGCTGTCTATATCCTGTCATATAGAGCATATGCGAGATATCTATCATTTTATACGAATAGATCTCTCAGTCGCTTTGTTCCTTCGAGATGACAATCGTTATTGTCATTTTCTTAATACTGAAACAAGTTCAGCACAGGCAACAATTTTTGGAATGGCAATTAAGTACTTTTCATTTCGAAAGGGATTAATGAAAAAGGAAATAATATTGAAATTGTAAAAATTTTGTTCATGAATTACGTGGCATCCACAGCGATGACCATCAGGAAAACCTTTTTTTATTTAGATACCCTGCAGCTTGTAGAGGGTCGTTCATTCAAATTTGCCTTGTATAAGAGTTAGAAGAAGTTAACTATAGAGTATGGGAGGCTTATAAGCAAAATGTAAAGTGAAGAATATCGTTTTTTTAATAATTTACGAATATCTTAAAAATTGACGACTTTATTATAGGGGTAATTATTTTCCGTGGCGAACCCATTTTCATTTTCCGTAGAAAAAGCGCCGGATGGATAATTAAGATCTATTGGATGTGTTTGATTGAAGAAGTTGCAAGTGAGTACGAAATCAAAACATCCTACGCAAGCTAACTTATTGAAAGTCAAAATGAATAATGACCTGGATTCATGCTTACATAGACAACACTGATTAGGAAATTCCGTTATAAGAATTGTAAGCGGGTTATTTCCATTAGTTGCAAATTCTAAAAACGGATCCGCGGAGTTAACCGTAGGAATTGACATCCTTACATCCTCCTTTAATTAACGACTGTAACTAAAAGTAATCATTTAGTTATTCAAAGAATGATATTAGTAGATATCTATTTAGAAGTCAAGCATTTTTTAAAGTTTTTAAAAGAACTACTTGACAAAACAAAATATATGTGTTACAAATCACCTCCTATTCATTTTAGGGGGTGTGATAATTGATCAAATGTAATCTATCTACTATACTGGGTTCTAGGAGGATGACTAGAACAAAGTTATTGAGAGAATCTGGTATTTCTCTTACAAGCTTAAAGCCTTTTTACGACGATACGTGGAAAGGAATAAGACGAGAAACCTTAGATGCTCTTTGTAAAGCCTTGGATTGCGAAGTAGGTGATTTGATCTGCTTTGAGGAATCCAAACAGGAAACAAACGGAACCTAAACAGAATTTGCAAAATAAAATAACTGAAAGCAGCTTTCCTTAATTCCTCCAAATATCGCCCCACCAGTCCTGTTCTTTTTCAACGGTGTATTGGGCAGATTCCATCCTTTTGCAACATAAAATCCACAAAAGCCAAATGCGGTTTGAGGTAGATATGAGATAGTCATTACAAACAAATTTAACTGTAGATGTTAGGTATTTCGGGGACAGAATTTAAGATTTAAACTTTTTACTCTAAACCTTTTCCAAAAGGAAAAGGTTTAAACGGGCATTCAAAAAATTGCCAAAATCAATTCCGAAAGCGTTAAAAAAAGATTTAGGGTTGGGGCAGAATTAAATATTTTTAGCTGTAGGAATTGATTTAATAAATCCTAATTTTTTGTCAGCCC
>JALLOG010000202.1 GCA_027717645.1 Desulfobacterota bacterium AH_259_B03_O07 | reverse complement strand
AGTATTTTGTTCCCATTGGCACATAACTTGCATCTCTTTCCACTTATAAAGAACCTTCCAATATCGGAACTTAAGGATTTTATATTGTAAGGAAATAAATAAAATTGGATAATTACTATGTTATAAGAACTAAGGCAGAGGATGAGGATAGAATGGATGGGGTAGTTGTTGTTCAATCCAAATATAGTTTTTTTCTTTTCTAAGTCGAGCTACATTTCCCTTCAAGCAATTTCTCTTTTCTGTTTACTATAACTTCTAATAGAAACTAATAAGCATATTAATAAGCCTAATCTTCTTGTTCTAAAAGAAAGGATTATGGCTATAGGAGTCTAAAAAAGTATTAAGGAGGATAGAGCTTTGGAAAATGTAAAGGGTATGAGAGAATGTCTGTTGTTAGTCTTTTTGTGTATATGGGCATATGGTTGTATTCCGACGATAGGAGGAATTGTATCTCATTCAATTGCGACTACTCGAGAGAGACGTGAGTTTGTGGAAAACTTTCACGCAATCAATATTCAAAGACATGAGGCTGGACTTCCACCTCTAGATCTTTGCACGGAAAAATATAACTTTGATAAATATTGGGCAAGGCAAGATCCAGAATGTAAGGATAAGATAAAAGAATTCGATAAAGGAGAAAAAGCATACACAACTCAAGAAGCTGAACAGTTACAAGAAGTAATAGAAAAAAAATGAATGCTATTGATATGAAGATAATAGTTTTGGTTTTCTTCGGATTATTGGCTGGTAGTTGTGCTTTCGGGACTAGGCATGTGACATTAAGCTATCCACCTAAAGCAGATATGGAATCAACCACTGCCTCAGATGCCGTAGCATCTGTCTTAGAACCTGGGTTAAGACGGGCTATCATTTTATTTCAGTTTAAAGATCTTCGACTTAATAAAAGTAGAATCGGAGATGTACAGAATGCCTATGGAACGAAAACTGCTGATGTAGTTGCAGAAAATAATGTGACGGAATGGCTAAACAATGCGATTATTATTGGATTAGAGGAAGCTGGTTATAATGTTATAAAGCGAGAAGAGATCAGTAATACAAAAAGCATTCCAGTACTCAAGGGAGAAATTCTTCGGGTGTATGTCACTGCTTACTTCACTTATGAAGCCGAAGTATCTATTGCTGCAGAGTTGGAAATAGATAACAAGTTAATTATGTTTAAATCGTACAATGGCAAGGGAGGTGCAGGCATGAATTGGGCTATGACTGCAGATAGCGCTGGTGAATCTTTATCTTTAGCACTCGCTGATGCAATTAGGAAACTTGTTAATGACATAAATAATATGAATTTAGATCTTGAATTAAAAAATAAATAGACCAAGGATGAGGCTGACCTATCAGTTTCTTCATATTGCCCCAAGGTTGTTCATACCTCCTTAGCCTTCGACGCTTAACTTATTTATATGAATCCTTCATCTTCTGAGAAGTTCACCTTCTACACTATCTACACAATATTGAGTTGTGAACTTTGTGTAGCAAGTGTACCTATTTGAGAGAGAAGGGATTTGAAACAAGTTTTATGATAAAATTTATGTAGAGTTGGGACATGTTCGACTTCCTCGAAGAGTTTGCAGCAATCATAAGTCAGAAAGAATTAAAATGTAAGAATTGTGGTTTCGTTCTGGACAGTCGAGAAGCAACAGAAATTGAAGATACTTTAAGATGCCCCAAATTGTGGCGAGAAAGATTGGGAAGAAACGAGTTTGATAGATGTATTTCTTCTCGTCAAACCATAAGTAGTGCCTGTCACCACTTATTTTGGGTTAGCTCAATTTCTACCTAAATATTCTCTGGGGTTTCTTTCTCTAACCTACCGCTGTACATCCATGAAATCGAAAAAGACAGAGACCTGATATAATAACTTTGATGTTTTTCAATCAAGGAGGTTGATTAAGATGTTAAAATCAATAAGCGCCTTTGGATTAGTCTCTGTCTTGGCTATATCACTTTTCTCATGTAATTCAGTCGTTTCAAACTCTACGAGTTCTCAAGAGAGCGGATTCCGGAACGTTTTTATCCGCATATCGAGTGGTCAGGAGGTCACCATTGCTCAAAACGGACCGCTCGAGCTCATCGCACGTTGCGACGCAGGGAGTTCTCCAGTGGAAATTCTTCTTACAAGTAGCGAAGGTGGCTGGTTCTCAACTTGCATATTGACTGAACTCAATTTCTATTAAAATTTCCCCTGATATTTCTTTCCCAAATCTATCTCGGCTCTTGCTCATAAAGCCCGAGTATTCATGATTCCAACTTAAACCGAGCTTGACAAAGGGGAGTAGTACCAACCCTGACCCACCAACTCATGCCAACTCGTGGTTTGTCTAGGTTATAGTTAAGACCTACACATTCACCGGGGTCTATGAACCCCTAAAAAGCATGTTTTAAGGGGGTAATGTGTCACTAACGTACTGAACGAGTACAAGGACTTCCCAAATTAGGTTTTTTATAGTATAAGAATACACATGACATTTTTATAGACTAGGAGCTAAAGGAGCGAGATATGAGATATATAAAACTATTATTGCCGATGCCTTTAATTTTAGTGCTGTTTTGTATGGCTGGTTGTAACAATGATAGTAAGGCACAGGAAGATTTCTTTGAAACCTTTTCCGGTCCTTTCGTTAGTGGTCCTATGAGTACTGATACCAATAATGATGGAAAACCGGCAACCATACCGGAGCTGGAGGGTGATAGCACATTCGGACCAGTGAGTATTCAAGCCGTTAACGAGTTTATGGTAGTTGAGCCAACGGGGATGTGTCCACCTGGAAATGTCGAGCTTACTCTTGTTCGTGGAAATTTCATAAAGCGCTTCGCAGATACGGGAGAATTGCTGTTTGGTACCTGGACTCGTGGTAGAATCTGCGAAGATCCGGTGACTAAAACCTCGGAAAGCACGCAGACAGGTGGATTTTCGGGAGGCACGGGGCGATTTGCCAATGCAACCGGCCATATTGAGATTAAATTCACATCTACTAATCTGGTTACACCCGTGGAAGAGGGTTTTCTTTTCGGTGGTTCAGTTGGTACAGGCACTGGAACTCTAACTCTCCAGTAAGGATTAATCGAAGTAATGCGTGCCGGGTTTTGATATGAGCCATGTTGTTTTATATTGTCGGTATTTATGTGAAGACCGCTTGAGATTGAATGTACTACTCCCCTTTTGTCAAGCTGCGTTTAAATGTGAAGTATGATTCCTATAATAATCCGCTTCCACCTGAACCGGTGTGCGGTATCCATGTGCTGAATGAAGGTAGCTCCTCTTGCCTTTTTCCAACTATCTTAATATTTTATTTCTACGAGACTGTTAATGGGGAGCAGTATAGGAGGAATCTATTTTGGATTATATAGGAAGGATTTATATTTATTTAGTGATAGAGAATTTAGAATTTAGCCCCTATATAAAGGGGGCTAAATTAAATTCTACTATTTAGCAAAAAATTTAGCGCTAAAAAGTGGTTTAACATGTTGAGTATATTAAGAAATTTGATGGTCTATTTAAAAAAATTTAGCTAGAATTTAGTTAGAAATTTAGTGGTCTAAAAAGGAGGTAACAACATGGGCCAATATTGTAGAATATACAATCATCCTAGAGAAATAACATGAAGATGAAAAGAAACAAGATGTACTGCTCCCCTTTTGTTAAGCTCGGTTTAAGTTGGACTCGTGAAGAATGGTATCCATCCTGGCGATTATTTTTAACTCCTTTCCAAACAACTTTATAGGTCTTTCTCTAACATAAACTATGGCAGTGTTATAGGGGGAGGTCATAT
>JALLOG010000201.1 GCA_027717645.1 Desulfobacterota bacterium AH_259_B03_O07 | reverse complement strand
AGCTCACTTTCATTTAGTGATGCTTGCATACAATCTGATGAATTTATTTAAGGAACATGTGTTGGGACAAAAGTATAAGAAGCGAATGGGGAAGTGGATAAGACAGAGGATTTTCTTGATAGCTGGAAAACTCATTAAGAGTGGTAGGAGGTTTATCTTAAAGCTTCAAGAGGATTGGGCTTACCAGGAGGATTATAGTGAGGCAGAGAGAAGGCTTGAGAGTTTGGTTTGGGACACATAGCAGAGAGGAAATGGAAGGGGAAGGTAAAAGGAAGGCAAGTAGGAGCCTTTACAGGTGAGGTTTGTCAATTAACAAGAAATGGGGAATAACGACTTAAATTTAGTGCTATGGTTGAAGACAAAATGGTTTGTTCCCATGGAAATCGTTAGTCAGAGAGGAAAGTTTTGTGTTGAAATGAGCTTATCTGTACGGGAAAATGTAGAAAAAAAGGTTTATGCATAAAATGGGTTTATAGATTCAAGTCGTTCGTACAATTGTCTATAGTCGAGACGTGTGGCCTAATATTTTGGTGGCCGGGACGAAGCGATTGACCGGCAAGTTGCTGTTGATATAATAATTTGAATATTCCTTGGCAGGTCATAAACAAAAAAAAATCAACTAACCACAGAAGGAGGTTTCAATAATGATTACGACAAGACCGTTAAGGCATTTGGCAGAGTTTGTCGTCCCTTTGCGACGTGGTTTGGGCACCTCAACCCAACCCATGATCAGTGTGCTGATTATCGTGGTCACACTCATGGGCTGTGGGAATGCACAGGTCATGACGACCGAACAGGAGCCGGACGGGCTGGGCAGCACCTTTTCGCTCCGGTTCGACGGGGCTGACGATCGGGTTACAGTTCCGTATGATACATCGTTCCCGACTGAAGTCTTCACAGCAACTGCCTGGATAAAGCTCGTTCAACCTGCCGGGCAAGCAGCTATCATCGCCCGTGGAGAAGACGACAACTCGTTTAACCTGAGCTGGCAACTCTACGTCACACGAGACGGCACCCTAGAGGTCATGCTCGAAGACTCAAGCGAACAGAACTACTGCTATCCGTTGAACAATTGCGCGCCCATGGGCACGTGTACCATCACAGGTGATATGTTCGTGGCTGACGACGCCTGGCACCACGTGGCTGTTACCCGCGGCGCATCAGGAGTTTTGGCCCTGTATATTGACGGAGAAAAGCGGGCTGGTTGTGACGGAACGGGCGTGCCTTCTTCGAACAACTTCCAAGACCTGTCCATTGGCTGTACGTTCGGAGCGATTGGCCCCCCACCCGGCGGAATAGAGCCGCCAATCTGGTTCTTTCCCGGGCTAATCGACGAACCAGCTATGTGGAACGTAGCCCTCTCTGACACGCAAATCGGGGATGTTTTTAGTGTAGGGATAAATCTCCTCTCGACAGAGCTGGTCGGCTATTGGCCCTTCGATGAGGGAACGGAACAGGCCGTGTCCGATCTATCGCAGGCGGGAAATGATGGCTTTCTTGGCGAGACTCCAGAGGTTGACAGCGCGGACCCACTTTGGGAAGGCACTCCAGGAATCCCAGGAATTGCGGACGCATCTTGACTATGACATTCTTTGCGATTAAAGCTTCTAACTTTCTTTTGAGCAAAGAATATCCTAGCTAAATCAGATTGATCTGGGATAATATTAGAGTCATCTGTCTCCAATTAATTGAATTGTTTGTTAACAGTTAGTTACACAAGTCCAATATTATCTCCCAGTCTATATAATGACAATTTTTGTCACAATTTCAGGGGCGGATTGCCAAAAATTGCTCATAAATAATTACATAAACTTTTATTAATCAATAATTTCAACAAGTTGTGTTATTGATTACTCTTTGGCACAAACATTGCACTTTGATTTAATAGGGGTAATTATAAATGAGTCAGGATTCCGATCTTGAAAATCCCTCGATACATTGTCGTGAGGCTTTTTCAGAAAAAATTGGTACAATTAACGAAGGTGTAAATTCCGTTGAGGTTTAATACCAACAAATAATTTATATATAACATTTTTCATTCTGATTGGGGGTTAGGAAAATAGACCAATTCGATATAGATTACGAGGAATTAGACAGCCAGGTATCCAAGGCTTTGAATTTATCACCAGGGTCCGTGTTTGTTCTTTCCAATGGTGTGGGGGCTGAATTGTTTGAATTTGTTTATCCTATGAAATTAAGAGGCAACATGATTCCAGTCAATACAAATACTACATTGGGGCGAGCGGTTATATCTAAGCGTAGTTATATATCAAACAATTTGAAGAAAGAAAAGAACTTGCTGGCCCTAAATTTTCTGATGGAGATGGGATTAGAGCCGATGCAGAAGGTAATAACATATCCTATAGAGTTAGCGGGTAAGGTAGAAGCGGTATTAGAGGTGGTGAGGAGAGGAGGCAGTCTCACCGAGGCACCCGATTTTGGCCAGGAAGATTTAAAGAGGATGAGAGAGGTCATAGACAAGACACTTTCTTTACGTGTAGTAGCCGAGATAGGATAGCAAAGCGAAGATAAGTGAAATACATTGAGGTAGCCATCTTTTAAAACGGCCTACGGTATTGTTATTATGGAAACACAATTATCTTTTTGACAAATATTTGATGAAATTAGGCAATTCTAAAGATTATACAACAACTTCCTTAACTTACACCTATTAAAATTCGCTATATATATTATCACAAGCTGATCAAAACTATATCGCAATTATTGAAAGAACTTTCAGCAGATTAATATTGAAAGGTAATTTGGGTTAATAATGTCTAGATTAATCTTCATCTAACACCCCTATTTCCCTTAACTCCTCAACTATAAATATCATATCCCTTTGGGTTAATTCGTTATCCTTGCGATACATATAGGTATGTATCTCACCTAACTTTATTTTAGGAGGATCTATCCCATTATCCTGCTGTTCTTTGATATGATCATCTTGCATCTCACAATTGAATGAATAGAACGACTTTGCTTCCCTAGAAACAGGCAAATCCCCCATTTTTCCTGTTTTTATGTGTTTCAATTTTCCTAATCCCATCCGATCCACTCCACCTAATAAAAGCATACACCTGCTTTGAAATTATGGGATTGACATTCTAGATAGGACTGATGGCAAAATACAAACAATTAATCTGACGATAATCCATTGAATTAAGCTATAAAAATATAATGTACCCTTAAATCGCATTGTACCGACTCTAGTTCATAAAGCCTAATTTATAATAACCTAACATCCAAAATGACCGGCACATTATTGGGGTAGTTTTTTTATTATAATTTATAAGTATCAATTCTAATTCAAAATGGGGATTGTACTTAATATACAGTTTAAGTTTCTTCGATTTGCCCCAGGGTTGGCCTCAGGTATTCCACTCTATACTAGTGTTTCATCCTAGGGCTTTTTATTGTTCTTTGGGGCACAATATCAGAAAAAAAGATTGATTTGCTTAATAAAATGGGGTTTGATTGGAGTTCTGGACGAAAGAAGGATTTAGGGGGATTAATTATATAACCTCTTATAAGTATCATTGAGATTGGTTGGAAAACACAAAAGGAAAAGGAGGTAACGTGTCACTAAAGTACTTGACGAGTACACCACATTACATTGATTTAAGGTTTTGATTGAATATACTTATTTTAGTTGGGTTGATATGGTAAGTCGGGGTAAACATATCCTTAGAGTACTCCCAATGGCAAACCAAAAGTAATCAGAGCTTATGGTTCTCTTTTGAAATTTTGATTAGTTTAAATTATTCAAAATTATAATAGGGAAAAGGTGATGCAAATAAAGAAATTAGACTCTGAAGAAACAATTTCAGGAGTAA
>JALLOG010000200.1 GCA_027717645.1 Desulfobacterota bacterium AH_259_B03_O07 | reverse complement strand
ACTAAACTCAGTCTATCAATAGCGCATACGCTAAAAGAACTTGGGATATGCATTAAATCCATGACTGAGCCATTTGATACTTCTACCCCTATTGGTGAATTCATGTTCACTCAGCTTGCTTCAATCGCAAAATTAGAGCGAGATAATATTCGAGAGCGTTCAATTGCTGGTACGAATAGATTAGCAGTTCAAGGAAAATGGTTAGGTGGAATAGTTCCTTATGGCTATAAATTAAATAAAGAAAGTTACTTAGAAATTAATGAGGACTTGTTACTAAAATTAAATATGTCTGAAGCTGAAGTTGTAAGAATGGTATTTAATTGGATTGGAAATGATAGCCTAAGCACTTTGGAAGTAGCAAAAAGATTTAATGCCATGAACGTACCATCTCACTATGCTAAAGATGGACGTGAATTCTCTATTCCCCCGCAAAATCAGAGGGGTAGTGCTGTGGGGAGTGGACTAAGCGGTAAAAGAAAAGTTAAAACTAGTGGAAGATGGCATCCTCATAGAATTGGTAACTTAGTCCATAACACTACGTACAAGGGCATTCATCAATATGGAAAACGAAGCAAAAAACCAAGAAAAATTATTGAAAGAGAAGTACCAGCAATAGTTTCGCCGGATCTATGGAATAAAGCACAGGAAGTTTTGAAAAATAACCTTTTATGGGCAAATAGAAACACTACAAGGGAATATTTACTAAGAGGGCTTATTAAGTGTGGCATTTGTGGGCGTAATCTAACTGGCAGCTTCTATAAGAACAAAAAGAAAGAAAATGCAAAATGGTATAGATGTAATGGTAAGCTCCAGCATGTACAAGAAGGAACCGGCGAAGGGCCTTGTGAATGTAAATCTATTAAATCCGAATGGGTAGAGAATTTAGTATGGCGGGAAATTAAGGATTGGATTCTTCATCCCGAAAGCCTAGAGTGCATATTAACGAGAAAGATAAAGGAGAATGATAAAGAAAAAGGAACTTACTTTGGTAAATTGAAGAATATTAAAGCTGATATTCAAAACAAAGAAGAAGAGAAAGAAAAGATCATCAGACTTTACCGCACGAGTCTTATAACAATGAGTGATGTAGAAAAACAATTAGAGGAAATTGAAAAGGATAAAGCAGAGCTAGAACTAATGATGTCTGAATTAAAGACGAATATTATGGGAGAATATTCTGATAAGGAGATAATAAAAGAAATAAAAACTAGATTAGATCAATTTAAAGATATTATTGAGAATGACAACATAACCTGGCAGCAGAAACGAAGGATTGTTGAAACCTTTGTAAAAGAAGTTCAAGTGAATATAACAAAGGACAAAAAGCCACTGATAATGATTGACACTATTCCAATTAGGAAGAACCTAGAGGCTACTGCACCTAAGTCAAAATTTAAAATTACTAATCTCTATACGAGAGTATCGAACAGCAAAAAGCTAGGAAAAAGTGAAGAAATTAAGGCAGATACAATAAATATCGCTTACAAATTCCCCCTTCCTTCTAGTGAAATTTATTCAATTGCTGACCACACGGGCAAGGGTTCATTGCCGCCACCAACATAAACGTAGACGGATATGTAATCGATGTCAGAGCACGAGATATCGTCACAAAGCCGTCCTCAAGTGGTTGTCGCATAACCTCCAAAACGTTTTTCCTGAACTCGGGCAACTCATCTAGGAATAGGACACCATTGTGTGCAAGGCTTACCTCACCGGGCCTTGGTATGGCACCACCTCCTATTAGTCCGGCATCACTAATTGTGTGATGGGGAGAACGAAACGGCCTTGTAGCAATAAGAGAAGAATGTGACGGTATAAGCCCTGATACTGAATAAATTTTGGTTGTTTCAAGGGCCTCTTCAAAACTCATATCTGGTAAGATACAGGGAAGCCTCCGAGCAAGCATGGTTTTACCAGTATTTGGCGAACCCATCATAAGGACATTATGGCCACCCGCTGCAGCTACCTCTAAAGCCCTCTTTACGTGCTCCTGACCCTTTACCTCCTGAAAATCAATTTGGTGTTCACGGTTTTGTTTAAAAACTTGCTCAACATTAATCTTCGCAGGTGATACTTCTCTTCTCCCAGAGAGAAATTCAACTAATTCCTGTAGCGATTCAACACCTATTACCTTAACCTCCTTTACAACCGCCGCTTCTTCCACATTTTCCTTCGGTAGTATAACTCCTCCGAGTCCACGATCCCTCACACAAATTGCCGTAGGCAACACCCCTTTAATCGCTTTGATTCGTCCATCAAGAGACAACTCACCAAGTACTACATAGCCATTTAAATCCTTGTGCTCAACAACACCAATTGCTGAAAGAATCCCAATAGATATAGGAAGATCAAAAGCTGAACCTTCCTTCCTCCTGTCGGCTGGTGCCAGGTTTACAGTAATCCTTTTTTGTGGGAATTGATATCCACAGTTTTTAATTGCGGCTTTTACCCTCTCCTTGCTCTCTTTTACAGCACCTTCTGGGAGGCCTACTGTTGAGAATTGCGGAAATCCATGAGCAATGTCTACTTCAACCTCAACTAGGTATGCATCCACTCCAAGGACTGCACTACTTAAAACCCTTGATATCATATCTATTGTTTTAATTATAATGCCAATTAGAAATAATGGTTGCTTTATGAAATGGGAGGATTTTTGGTCTCACCCATGAGTAATTTGAGAGTCGGGCTTCGGATATTTGATTGATCTTAATAGAAGACGTCAAAAACATTCCCTATTATTGCTAATCTCTCTTTTGACAGTCTAAACATATAGTTGTACACTTTTGGTGTACAAATGAAAGTAAGTTTAAAAGAAGCCAGGAAAAGATTTTCTGAAATGGTTAAACGAGCCTCAATTGGTGAAGAAATAGAGGTAACCGTACGTGGGAAAGTAGAAGCAAGAATAGTCTCTCCGAACAAAGAGAGGAAAAAAGGGACAAGAAAACTCCCTGATCTTACGGAATTTCGGAAAACAATAGAGATAAAAGGGGAGTCTCTAACCGAAACTCTAATCAAGGTGAGAAGGTCGAAGCCATATTGAGTGTTTACCTAGATACTAGCATATTGACCGCGTATTTTATTCCAGAGGTTGGCTCTAAAAAGGCACAAGAATATTTGTTAGAACAAGATAAGGTTAGTATAAGTAGTTTGACCCGAGTTGAATTTGCGTCATCGATAAAGAGCAGATATTTATCAACTGATCCAACTTTGCAAATAAGCAAGGAGGATGCTTTAAAGGTTCTGAATGAATTTGGTTCGCAAATACAAAATGGTTACTATAATCTGCTCCCTGTTTTCATTGAAGATTATAATAAAACTGAAGAATTTCTATCTGATTTAAATAATGAGATAAGTGTAAGAGCGCCAGACGCTATCCATATTGCTATTGCTATGCGAGAAGGTCTTACACTTGCAACTGCCGATGACCAACAAGCAAAAGCGTCAAAAGCATTAGGCGTACAAACTGAATATATAAAATATCATCATTGAAAAGAATCCATCAAACTTTTTATTCTGCATGCATAATAAACAGGCAGTACTCTTTTGCCAGCCCTATGCATCTTTCTAATACAACCTTTTTCTCTTTTTTTGATACTCTAGACGGTATTCTTTTAATGGCGTAAACAACTTTGCCCTTTTTAGGTAAACGGATTTCAATCCCGTCACCTATGGTATCTATATGCTCAGTTATTTCGTGTAAAGGCGGGAGCTTTATTTCTAGCTCTTCAAAAGGTGTCATTAATTAATAACTCCTACTCATCAAAAGGTGAATATTTCCGTAAAAATCTAACACAGGGAAACCCTTTCGTGATTTCCTTAGTTCAGAAAACGAAATAATATAAAATTAATC